>JAGVLR010000186.1 GCA_020054175.1 Candidatus Dadabacteria bacterium | reverse complement strand
TTCCTTATGCCGTCGACGTGAATCCTGCCGAAGTCGATGAACCTTCCGAAGGCGAGCATTATGAGGATCGAGAGCTTGTGCGCGGCGTCTACGCCGTCTACGTCGAAGGACGGGTCGGCCTCGGCGTAGCCTTCCTCCTGGGCTTCCTTGAGGACGTCGCCGAATTCGGAGCCCTCGTCTGTCATTCTCGAAAGTATGTAGTTCGAAGTGCCGTTTATTATTCCGTGTATAGAGATTATGTTGTTGGCGGCGAAGCTCTCCTGGGTGGATTTGATTATCGGTATGCCGCCGCCCACGCTGGCTTCGAATCCTACCTCGACTCCGTTTTCGGCGGCAGTGCCGAAGATCTCTTTCCCATAATGAGCCAGGAGCGCCTTGTTGGCGGTGACGACGTGTTTTTTCTTCCTGAGCGCGGAGAGGACAAGGTCTTTGGCGATTGTCGTTCCGCCTATGAGCTCGATGATTATATCTATCGAGGGATCGTTTATAAGTTCCCCGGCGTCGCGGATTATTTTGCCCCTGGGTATCCTGACCGGCCTTTTCCTGTCCGGGTCTATGTCGGCTATTTTCTTGAGGTTAAGGGTTATTCCGGTCCTCTTTTTTATGATCTCTTTATTCTGGTCGAGGACCTTTATAACACCGCATCCGACTGTGCCTGCGCCTATGAGGCCGACGTTTACAACGCTCATGAAACTGTCTCCTTATTTTTGTCCCTGGGGCTTCAGGCCAGAAATTATACATTAGAATTTTTTATATACCATAACCGGCCTAAAACGTTGAAGTAATTACTGTGGAAATCGTAGAAAAATCAGATTGCTACAATTTTGCTACAGAAATTTATAAATTATCGAGAGCCAGTGCCGCCTTCTGGGCCTCTTCTGTCGAGTGTATATAAATCCGGGTAGTCAGGATGTTTTTGTGTCCAAGGACGTATTGCACTTCTTCTAGAGACTTGCCTGCCCGAAGCATTCTGGTTGCTGCAGTGTGGCGCAAGCAATGAAACGAGCCACGTTGTAGCCCTGCGCGTTCGCGCGTCTTTTTAAACATGGTCGAGACGAGTCCCGGATTTCCATACCGATCACCATTTCTGTTTCTCAGCGGGTATCCATCGGGGGTTTCTTTGAGTAGTCTGTCCATTTGCTCCATTCCGTCGGGGCCAAGTCCAACATATCTGCCCCTGAGCGTCTTGGATGGAGGGATCCATATATTTTGGTTTGCATGGCTCACGTGCGATTCGTGACACTTCCAGAGCTCGACCTCTCTAGCGCTCGTTTTGAGAGCGAGGTTTATCCATGGCAAAAAGTGCGGCAGAGCAGCATCTCTGAGCGCCAATATCTCTTCGTCACTGTAAATTACCCGCTCTTCCTGGTTCTCTTTCTTGATTGTTATCCAGCCCGAAACTGCCACCGGATTGACCGACGATTCTTCCCGAAGATGCCATACATGTTTTACGTCCTCGAAGAATTTATGAAGGAAAGATAAGTAAGTGTTGATTGTCGTGTCTCTTTTTGACTCTTTCATCATCTCTTTGAACTTGTCAATGGTGTCAAACTCAATGACACGGACTGAGGTCTCTGGACCAACAAAATCTGTAAATCTGTTCAGGAGATAAAGGTATTCCTTCCAACTATTCAAGTTATTAATCTTTCTGCGATTAACGAACTCCTCGGCGACTTCGCGTATTGGCGCATGGCCCGAGAATTCAACTGAGGGTATTTTGTGGGCGGGAGGTGGTGCATCGTCCCTGTCTCGCTGCCTGAATTCAATGACGTTCGACTTGGGGTACTTCTCTTTCCGCCGGGTGAGGGCTACGAGGATTTTGTCCCGCGCCTCGGCCTTCAGTACTTTGCCGACCTCGCACTTCGAGCTTATCCAGACGTCTTTACTGTCGATCCTGACACGGGCGTAGTAGTATTGCTTCTGGCCCTTTTTGGGCTTGCTCGGTCTTTTGAACAGACGCATATTTTGGAGTCTATCAGCACACGGAGATTTTTAAAAGGGGCGATTTTACCTCTGGTCTTTGCGGGAGGTTAGATACTCATCGACCAGGCGGTTTAAAATCTCGTTCACGCTGGTCCTCTCGCGGATCGCGGCGATGCGAAGCTCTTTATGTTTGTCCTCCAAGAGCCTGAACCCTACTATTTTTACCTTATCCTTCTCGGGAGATGATTTCTCTCTTGCCACAGCCAATATTGTAATTATATTCTGTGTGGATGTCAACATAACAACTTGACAACATCGCAACAGATTGTTATAGTGTTAACATCACAACATTGCGAGGCAGAGAATGATCATGACAATGGAATGCCAAGAAAGAGATAATCACATTATGTCGTCAACATATATGAAGATGGTGCATACGGACATCGTTCGGAAATATCTGTACTTAAAAATTTTTAGTGCATTAGTGCTTCAATTCTAAACGGAGGACTCAATGATTCCCATATCCCTAACGGTTAAAAACTTCCTCAGCTACGGCGACCAGGGGACAACACTCGACTTCAAAACCTTCCGTGTCGCCTGCCTCAACGGCAAGAACGGCCACGGCAAAACAGCCCTCATCGACGCGATAAGCTGGGCGCTATGGGGCCGGTGCCGGGTGCGGAACAAGGATGAGGTTGTCAGGCGCGGCGCTTCCGAGGCCCGCGTCGAGTTCGAATTTGAATCGGAGGGGGTGCAGTACAGAGTTATCCGCACGACGACGCTTAAGCGGAGCGGGTCCCAATCGACGGCGGACCTCCAGATATACGACCGTGAGGCGGACTCTTACAGGCCGCTGGAGACCGGGGCCAAGACACAGGGAGCTATCGAGCGTATTCTGAAAATGGACTACAGCGCATTCATCTGCTCCTCGTTCATCCTTCAGGGTATGGCTGACGAGTTCACGAAACGCACACCTGCCGAGCGGAAGGACGTCCTCGCAGGGATCCTCGAGCTCGAAGACTACGAGTACATCTCCAAGAAGGCCCGCGAGGAGGCAAACTCCCTTACGACCCGCATACAATTCCTCGACGCCGAGCTCGGGAAACTCCCATCCTTCGACGAGACGGAGGACGAGGCGCGGGGGGATATGATAGGGAATCGTGAGCGGGCGGAGATAGCCAAAAACTCCCTCGCAACCCTCACCGCGAATGTCGAGGGGATGATTCAGGAGAAAATGTCCCTCACCGCGAAGCTCGAAAGCTTTTCGGCAATGAGGACGCAGGCGGACCGGCTGGCCGCCGAAGAGGCTGAGCTCGGAAAGAAGACCGAGGCCGCGAGAGATTTTATGTCGGCAGCCGAAACCATCCTCGGGAAAGAGGCTGAGATCGTAAAACGGTTCACGAGATGCGGCGAGCTTGTAGTCGAGAGGGAGAACCTCGATGCACAGTACAAGGCATGGGTTGTCTCCGACAGCCGGGTGAAGGAAATTCAGCGCAAGCTCGACACTTTGACTGCTGAATATGAACACAACCTCAAGACCCTTCAGGAAAAGCAGAAGAAGCAGGAGGCGCTTTACGACTCCCTCCTCGCGGAAGAGGGCGCGGTCTGCCCGACCTGTCAGCAAACCCTTAATGCCGAGAGGCGCGAAATGCTTTTAGAGCAAACAGCACAGGGGCTGGAGGCGATCACGAAGGAGTGCCAGGAGCACCTTGCCCGGAAAGATTCCCCCGATATGGCGAAACTCCGGGACGAGCTCGCGGGCGAATTGTATGCGCTCGGCGAAATCGGCTGGGATTCAACCGAGAAAGAACGGCTCGACGCCGAATACCGCTCCCTCTCGAAAGCTCAGGAAGAGAAAGCTATACTCGACCGGGCGCAGGTGACCGCCGAGCATCATAAAAAATCTATCGCCGAATATGAGGCTCAAGCAACCGACATTCGCGGAAAGCGGACCCTGCTCGCGGCAGAGCTCGCGGGGGTCGAAGCCGTTACGAAAGAGCTTAAAGAAGTGGAACAGAAACTCCACGCAGCGCGGACGGGGCAGGATACGTTGAGCAAGGAGGCCGCCGAGGCCGAGGACAAGGCACGGCAGGCTGAACGCCTCCTCGAAGATATTATCAAATCTGCGGAACGAGCCCAGCAAATCAACATCGAGAAAGAACAATTCGTAAGAGCGCAGAGGGTGAACGTCGAGCTCGCCAGAGCCTACGGAAAGAACGGCTTACAGGCGCTTATAATCGAGCACGTCGTCCCCGACATAGAGGCCGAGGCGAACGAGATACTTGCGAGGCTCACAGAAGGGACCATGAGCCTGTCCCTCGAAATGCTGAAACCGACCCAGAAGGGCGGGGAGAAAGAGACTCTGGAGATTATTATTGCAGATATGTCGGGCATCAGGAGTTACGAGACCTTCTCCGGCGGAGAGGCGTTCAGGATAGACTTTGCCCTCCGCGTAGCTATCTCGAAGTTCATAGCGAACCGCTCCGGGGCGCAGCTCAGGACCCTTGTGATAGACGAGGGATTCGGAACCCAAGATAAAGACGGCCTTGACTATTTCGTTCAGGTGATTAATTCAGTGAAAGATAACTTCGATAAGATAATTGCGATTACGCACGTCGACGACTTGAAGGGCCGCTTTCCTGTTAGAATAGAGGTCACGAAAGACGCGGCAGGCTCGAGACTGGAGGTGATACACTCATGACGCAAATCAAATTCATACATACGAGCGACCTTCACGTAGGTTTCGCGGCGAACGGTCGGTTGAACCCGATAACGAAGCTGAACACGCGGCTCGAAGACGTGATGCGCTCCCTCGATTTCCTCGTCGAGACGGCCATAGAGGAGGACGTGAGGCTCGTGCTCATATCCGGGGATGTATTCCACAGAAGCAATCCAACGCCGGCCGAGCAAACAGAATTCGCCCTCCGCATGGAGCGCCTTACCGGCGCCGGGATCGAAGTCGTAATCATCACCGGGAACCATGACTTTACCCTCGACGGCTCCGGCGTCTCGGCCCTTGAGGTTATCCCCGCCTTGAAACACCCGCGGCTGACGGTCGTCCGGCTTCCCGTCACGTTAAACCGCTGCGGAGCACAGATAGCGTGCCTTCCCTGGATCGGCGGGGCCAGGCTCATTGCGAGGGATGAATTTAAAGACCTATCGCCTGTGGCGCGGAGGGCTGAAATAGAACGAAGACTGGCAGCTATAGTGCGCGGGTTGGCTGAGAATGCGACCCTGGAAGCCGGACCCACGGTCCTCATGGGTCACTTCGCTGTCGCCGGGAGCGTCGCAGCTGGAACTGAATACACCTCGCTCGCGGATACGGAGCCGCAGATTCCACTCTCAGCCCTCGCGGACAGCCGCTTCGCCTACGTCGCCCTCGGGCATATTCACAGACCACAAGACCTCCACGGGGGAATTAACCCCCCGGTCGTTTATGCCGGAAGCATCGAGCGTGTCGATTTCACCGAAGAGGGGCAGAAAAAAGGATTCGTCCTTGGTGAGCTGTTCAGAGGCGAGAATAGATGGACATGCAGATACCGCTATGTCGAGACCCCTGCGCGGAGGTTCATCACCGTCGACCTCGGCGCAGACGGTATGCCCCCTGAGCCACCTGGTGATGAAATAGAAGGTGCTATAGTCAGGCTGAGATTCAACATCGAGACGGCGGACCAGTCGCTCGACGAGCCAGAGTTGCGGAAGATGTACGACAGGGCCTTCTCTGTGAAGATCGAGAAGAATTACGCCTACAAGGACAATAAGCGCGTAGTGCGGGCAGAGGGTATCCTGAAAGGGATTACGCCCGCCTCGGCCCTCGGGCCCTA
Organism: Candidatus Dadabacteria bacterium; assembly: GCA_020054175.1. GTDB lineage: Bacteria > Desulfobacterota_D > UBA1144 > Nemesobacterales > UBA2774 > JADLGH01. Next base: position 44,660 of record JAGVLR010000186.1, on the reverse strand, counting down.
TATCGAGCAGCACCCTGAGCTTGAGCCTCTCCGGGCTGACATGGAAGCGCGGGTATCGGACATACTAGGACAGAAGGAGGCGGCTTAGTGGAGGTAGCAATTTACGGCGTTGTACTTGCTATTATAATCGAATTAGTACAGGGTCCGTACGATATTATCGGCATTCTCCTCTTGCTCGGGGGAATCGTTTTTCTCATATTAAAATACGCCTATACCGGAGGTGATCCACGAAATGGGCAGAGCGATTGATTTAACCGGGAAGCGGTTTGCGAGACTGATTGTTGTTAAGCGGGTAGACTCGTACCGGGATTGTAGCGGCAGGGCGATACGCCAGTATTTATGTAGATGCGATTGTGGTAATGAAATAATAGCATCCACTGGAAGCTTGACCAACGGATATACCCGTTCATGCAAGTGTCTTAAAAGGGAGAATATTATTAGACAATCCCACAAGCACGGACATAGTGTGCGTAACAAGCGAACTTCAACATACGACATATGGGCAGGGATGATTGCCCGTTGCTCTAACCCCAACCATATTGGCTACAAGCGCTACGGCGGGAGGGGCATAACCGTCTGTGAGCGCTGGAAGGGCGAGCATGGTTTTGAAAACTTTCTTGCCGATATGGGCGAGCGTCCGAGAGGGAAATCTCTTGATCGTTATCCCGACAACGATGGCAACTACGAGCCGGGGAACTGTAGGTGGGCGACCTTACCCGAACAAAACAGCAACCAGCGCACAAATACTCTCGTTCCGCTTGGAAACCGGAAGGTCTCTATGGCGGAATTCTGTCGTATTCACAAAGTCCCGTATCGGAAATTTCAAACCCTTTACGTTAAGAGAAAAAAGAGCGCGCAGGAAGCCTTGGCGGCCCTGTCTCATCTGCCCCCGTATGAGAATATTCAACCATATTGAACGCACGGCCCTTCCTGGGCGAAGGCGGGGGCGGAGAAGAGTAGTAATAACAGGAGGATATGTTTCATGATGGCTGGTTGAGTGTGTTTAGCAGGTTATCATAATATTGGCGAATCTCTTTCTGGTTCGCGCCGCCGAAAATAATTGGATACGGTACGCCGTTCTCAGGCTTAACCTGAAAGATTAAAAAGCTCTTCCAGCGCTTTCGGCCTCCAAGCATAGCCCCGCCAATCAAACCCAAAGGCCCGAGAGCGAGTCCGCCGACTACACCCCAAAGCGCGGTTTTCCCGAGACTCCGTCCTGATTCATCGGTGATGTCAATCGACTGAATATCCTTCAGATTAATCTCTTTCTTCTCGATTACTTTCTCTTTCTTCGGGATTGCCATAGGGTTGGAAGTATCCGGGACTTCCATCAGGAATTCGCCCTCGAAGATTAACTTGCCGCCTTCGCGTTCAATTACAATAGGAAGGCCTTCTTTGAACCCGAGACCCGTCAGGTGGTTAATTCTCGGCCTCGAATCTTGCAAGGCCGGGTCCGGCACGATTGAAATAGGCTTATTGTCTCCGAATTTCATTGAATATCCCTCCTCTTAAAGCCGTTTCGCATGAGTCGTATACTGGTCTATGACGCTCTTTATAATCATATCTTTCGTGATTGCGTAAATAAAGTATCCAGCTTCGGTGTCAAGGGCTATTTTGTGTTCCAGCCCGGAAACCGGGTCGATTACGTAAAACCGGCCCAGAAGCTGAATATCGTTGTAGAGCACTGTTGCCGCATAAGTAAGCTCAATCTCGCCGTCCCGGTAAATCTGTAGAATCGCGACCTCTGTTTCGTCGAAGGCTTTGATTATTTCGGTCTTTCGCCCGGCTTCCCAAAAGACAGGCTCCAGTTCTTCATAGGCCGGCACAACGATTTTTTTTAGGAAATTGACTGCCTCCGCTCTCATCTGGTCCGAGGCCTCGACGGCTTTATTGTGTGCGGCATCTATCATAATAAGCGAAGCCTTTAGCTTTTCCTTCCAATCGCCTGTAGACATAAATATCCCCCTTTGGTAAAATTTATATTATGAGTGAAATCGTAGCCCTCAAAAAAGACATCGAGGACCTAAAAAAGCAGGTAGAGTATCTTTCTGGCAAAGTCGAATACCTCTCCTTCTGGAACGGCATCTTCGTCAAGCGCAGCCTCAAGGCAGCGGATGAAAGGGCTGCTGCAATGCGGGTAAAGCAGAGCATTCCCGGAGCCCACCCGGAAGTTTAGCCCTCACTACTTCTGCAATCCTTCACAGCAAATCCTCCCCCTCGCGGCGGTCGTAGGTGAGGTTGAGGATTCATTCAAGGGAACGGAAGTTCTCCACATGCTTCACATTCGGCGGCACAGTCATAAGCGCCGCATATCCTTCGCGGAGTAGAATCTCATTTAACATCTCCCCGCCTGGCAAGTAGACATAAGCCAAAACCCGTTGATAGCGGTCGTACGTCTGGACATCGAGCTCGAGTCTGACTACGGTCCCGGCCGAGATAATGCTCTCGACATACTCTTTCGCCTCGATGCCTTCCGGCGTAGGAAGCTCGGGCGTGTCCTTCCAATGAGCCTGACACGATGGTCCTTGCCGGCCGCATTGCAGATGAAAGTATCGCCGTCGACGACGCGGGAGACTGCGCAAGGGCCTTCCTGGGCCAAGGCGGGGGAGCTTATGATGAACAGGAGGAGGGCTAAGCTTTTCATGAAACTCAGTCGAGCTGTAAGCCGTATTTGCCGAAGGTGCCTATCTCTTTATTCGTATACCCATCTCGAAGAATGAGGATATTCGCTTGCGGGTCTTGCTCCAGAAAATACGCCAGCACTATACTCACAATAGCTTGTTTGTCGTCGAAGGTGAGGGCATAGAAGCCTCTTCCAACAAAAGCGCGGGGAAGGTCGGCGGGCTTCTCCACCTTTATGAGAATACCATCCGCAATCATCTGATTGATAAGCGACAATCGTTTCTCTTGATCTGTCTGCTCGGACTCATCCTTCTGTGCGCTGGCAGGCCCTCCGGTGATTTCCTGTGTTATTTTATATCTGACTGTTTTCTGGCCGTATTTTTCAACGACTATATCTCCGCTTAGGTTCTGCCCATTTTCCCCAAAAGCTTCTCTAATCTCATCAGACTGCAATCCCAGCATCGGAGTAACGATTTCGATTTCATACATGCCATTCGGAATAGGATTGCCCCGATCGGTAAATTCCCCCGCGGTGAAATGTCCGTCATCGACGGTCGTTTTTGTTTGTGCAGAGTACCCATTCTGAGTATTCCTCACCGTGATCATCAGGCTCGCCTTGTTCGGTAGGGTAGTTTCACCGACAACGCGAAGGCCCCCGGCTCCTGTTCGTTCCGCCTTAGCGGCGATGGTGACATTGATTTCTTTAGCAATAGTGGGAATGCAAATCATTAATAAAAAAACAATCAATACTGAAATAAACAAATATCCCCTCATGATTAAATCCTCCTTTAAATTAAACGTAAGTATTTATCAAATTTCCGACAACCCGGCCCAAGACCCAATCCGGGTTGAAGGCACCCCAGGCTATTTTACGTGTTCTATATTGCTTGTTGACAGGTTCGAGAAAAAGGGCGTCCGGTTCGGTATGTACCAGGCGGATAATGTATCCCGAGTAGGGAATCTTAAAGCAGTAAATGCCTTTGTCGCATAATTTGTTCTGCGGGGTCGGGTCCACGAGGACATAGGTCTTGTCCATGATCCACTTCTCCATGGAGTCCCCATCAACTTTAAAAACAATTAGATTGGGCTTGTAAAGTTTCTTCGGGATAATTATAGACCCTACGGGTTCGTAGCCCGCCTCTTCCCTTTCGGGCCCCGCACCAGCAACTTCATAGGCGGTAATTTTAAGATTGTCTTCATCGACATCGGTAACAACAGGATTAATGTCCATCATGGGTAAATCTCCCTCGAATATCTCACCCGTTGCCCGCTCCCACAACTCCTCGGCCGACATTTTCCCCTCTCTGGCTATTCTCATTAGAATAGATAGACTCGGAAATTCTGAACCCTTTATGTATTTCGATATCTGACTTTGGGTAGCCCCTACTACTTTTCCGAAGTCGGTTTGATTCCTATCCCCCATTATTTCCTCTATAATTTGCCCTAGATTGTTGCGTATCTGTTCCATTGAAATAAATTTATTCGAGTACGAATAAAATCCCTTGACATATTATTCTAATTAGAATATCCTATTAATAACGTTATGACATACACAAAACAAATATTATTCATTGTGGCGCAAATTACAAGGGTTACAGGTGATTTATGCAGTCGTTAGAAGACTCGAGAGTAACCAGCGATTTAACTCAGGCAATGCACAAAGAGCAGACGACCCCTGCCCTTTATTTTCGCCTCAAGGTAAAAGAGGGGCATAGGTGGTCAAACGCCACCTATCGGGCTCAAATCTCGGGCGACACGTTTAACGAGCCAATAATCACGGAGCTCATCCGGGACGGGTACGCGATACCCCTGATTCAGCAGCTCATTAAGAAGGACAATTACAATCACGAGCGCATACAGGCGATCAAGGCGAAGGTCGAGGCCGAGAAGGCTAAGTCGGAGGAGGCAGGAAATGGCTAAAGAGAACCAAAATCCAGAGGTAAAGAAGTTATCGCCGAAGGAATTGACAGACCTCGCCGGGCGGCTAGCTCAGGAGATTTATGAGAATGTGCCGGACGAAGGTCAACGCATAGCGGTCATAAACACGATCGCCATGACAAACGTATCTCACGCTGTGCGGTTGCGCGAATGGCCGTAGAAAAAATTAATCACCAAACGCCGGCAATCTTGCGGTCGGAGTTGTTTTTAAAGGTGCTAACCATGAAAGTGAGAATATTCACAAATAGTTCCTTATCGTTAGCTGACAAGTTCTTTGAGGATGCCGAGTCCATATCTTTAGGATTCCGCACCGCCGCGAAGACTGTCGCTGCCGCATTCATAAGTCCAATTTTCTCGTTCTCATTCATTTCTAACTGCCTCCTGAAGGTTGGTTTTGTCTGGGGGGACAATCCACAATATAACCGGAGGCAGTGCATTAATAAATTAACGACGGAGGTTTCACATGGCTGAACCCGCTTGCATCTGCCGCCCATTAGCCCCAAACGGTCCCGAGTCGGCGTACATCGCCCAGCAAGAGCATTGCACCGTGCATGGGGATCCGCAGCCCGAGTTCAGCGTCATGCTCTACGGGCAGCAGTACGACTTCTACACCGTGAAGAATTTCGCGCTCAAGATAAAGCGCTCTGTCTCAAAGCTGAACCATCTCCCCAACCATCCAGCGAGGATGAAGGACGAGGGACGGCCTCTCTGGTGCTACCAGCTCTACATCCAGAACCTGTTCCCCAAGGGGTACGTGTTCAAGACACCCGGAGGGGTGCCAGTTCAAAATCGGAAACTGACGGCAAAGGATTTCGAGGGGTACGTAATACAGGCGAACGGAGGAAGTAAATGACAAGAGCACTAAGCATAGTGTCGTATCTGATTTTAGCCTTCGGGTTCCTGTACATCAGTTGGCACCTGGGACGCTCATTCGAAAGAGGCGAGCTCAATACGGTGTTGAGAATCCCCGGACACGAGTACGTATCGATCATCAACGAGGATAACGAAGAGAAATGAAAAGTATCAGAGTACCAACCAGACGGAACGGGGGAGGGGGCGGCATATTACGTACCATTACCTCCTTTGAGACCCCTCCCCCTGTTATCTGCGGGCCTGTCGCGATTATCCCGGTACAGAAGGGCTTCTTCGCGCTTGTGGACGTAGAGGACGCAGAGCTCGCCAGCGGCTATAACTGGAGGCTCGAAATCCGCGAGGGTGGGAACCAGTACGCATACAGCAGGGCGAAGAGAGGCGAGGGCGCCATATGATAGGGCAAAAATTCGGAAGATTAACTGTGATAGGGGAGGGGCTGGCAGCTCTTTGTCCATCCGGAACACGCCAGCGCCGAATGATTTGTCGGTGTGATTGCGGAACAGAAAAGGTTATTCGCCTAATCCACCTTCGCAGCGGCAAAATTCGCTCCTGCGGGTGCCTGAGACCCGCCCGCAAGCTTGCCATAGGAGGGCGCTTTGGGCGCTTGGTCGTTCTGGAAGAATCCGAGTCCCGGAAGTTCGCATGTGGGGCGACTCGCAAACAATATCTTTGTCAATGTGATTGCGGAAATAAAAAAATTATTGATAGTGGCAACTTGAAAGGTGGGGACACTAAATCCTGCGGATGTCTTCATAGAGAACTACGCATACAGCGCAATGTGCCAAAGCATGGACATGCAAGCGGCAATGTCATTACGGGCACATATACGACATGGCGCAATATGAAGGCGCGTTGCGCAAATCCAAAAGATCGAAGATTCAAAGACTACGGCGGCCGGGGAATTTCGGTCTGCGACCGGTGGTTGGAGTCTTTCGAGAACTTTCTTGCCGATATGGGGGAAAGGCCGGACGGATTAACCCTTGAACGGGTTGATAATGATGGCAACTACGAACCGGGTAACTGTAAGTGGGCTACGCGGAAAGAACAAAATAACAACTCTCGAAATATCGTACGTGTTCCATATGGTCAGAAAGGAATGTCTATGGCCGAATTCGCAAGAATGCACGGCATTCCATATGCCAAATTCAAATACTGCTACAGAGTGAAAAAGCTGACGTTGGAACAAATTCTTAGTGCCGAAAAACCCGGCTCCGAAACGAGCACTTCACAACTGCCCAAACAGCCTTCTTCCTCTGAAAGAAAAGGCCCGGGGCCGGGATTTAAAAAGAAACATCACAAAGATTTCGCGTGTTTGAACGTAATAGAAACCAATAACCAGCAGGAGGGGATTCATGGAACAGGCAATTCAAATTGAAGAGTTAACGACGGCTGAGAAGTTAGACAGGCTCTACGCACTGCAAATCGAAAGGGCTGACGCCGCGAAGGATATCGACGCCCAGATAACGATGCTCTCGGAGGAGCGGAGGCGCAGAACCGGGTCCGTCGACATCGAGATCGAGAGGCTCGAAGGAGAGGTCAAGGAAGAGTGCATGGCTAAGGGCGAAACTGTCAAGGGCCGATTCCTCCAGGTGGTCTACACGAAGGGCAAGACCATCCTGGACATAGAGACCTTCAAGCAAGCGCATCCGGCGCTGTTCGACACCTACTCAAAGATATCGAAGGCGAGCGCAAGCATCAGGGCGATGGTAGTCGGGAAATGAAGAGCATGAAACTAAATCCACAAGGAGGGATACCTTGAAGCAGCTAGTAAAGCAAGAGCCACGCGGCAGCAACCACATGGCTCCCAAGACAAATTCCATCTTCCCTCATTATACCGATTCGGCGGTTTTTATCAAGGAAGTTGAAACCGAAAGGGTCATAACGAGGGAGCGGACGTACACCATGTTGAGGCCGGTCTGCCAACACTGTGGAGAGACGATGGAACGGGCGATTGTGACGACGCCCAGTGGCAATAGGGGCATGTTCTGGGCATGCGGGAATGTGGAGTGCCCCAGTCACGATCCCGCTCCGGGAGCGGCTATCCCGCTTCCCGCAGAGGGGAAAACAATAATCGACGTCGAACCAATTCGGAGGGCGGCCTAAATGACCAGACAGCAAATAGCAACGAGAGAGAATGGCGCGGCTCCCGCCCTCGCACAGGGTCACAGCCCTGCCGTCCTGGCTGAGTACAAAGCGGACGCCCTGCGTCGGCTTTGTCCCAATGCGACCGATGCCGAGCTCTGGCTCTTCGGAAAGGTGTGTTTGAGCCAAAACCTGAATCCCTACGTCGGGGATGCATGGATGATTAAGCCCGAAGGCACAGATAAGCGTACCGGAAAGCCGTATCCGGCCTACATAGTGATTCATTTCAGAAAGAGGATTGAGCCCGGCACAAAGCACCCGACCTTTAGGCGCTACGAGTACGGCTTAATTCTCTTGGTTGATGGGAAGCTGGAGCGACGCGTGGGAGAGTTCCATCTCGCCGGGAAAGAAAAAATAGTCGGTGCCTGGACGCACATATGGCGGAAGGACCAACAAGAACCGTTCATTCACGAGATAGCTTTCGAGCCTTGGGCTCGGACTTTCGGGGATGGTGGTTCGCTGATGGGTATGTGGAAAACGAACCCTGCTCACATGATTTGCAAAACTGCCGTCACGCAGGGGTTTTCATTCGTTTTTCCGGGCCTGAACCTTACAAACCTCCCGGAGGACGGCGAGATAACGAAGGTGATGGCAAGCGACGCCGGGGTACAGAGCGAAGCGCCCCTCTTGGCCTCGCAAGACACCGAGCTCGCCCCGGCCCTGGCGGCCGGAGGGCAGGTCGATGATGCAGAAGATGCCGAGATAATCGACGCGGTCGACGAGCACGACGACCCCGAAGAAGTGGAGAAGGAAGACCTTCCTACGCCCGAGCAGGCCCGCGAGGCGGCGCTGGTAAAGCGCCAGAGGAACTTCCATCTGTTCATGAGAGAGAAGGGCTATAAGACTGAGGGAGAGGTCAAGAAACGCCTCTCGGAAGTTCTCGGCGACCCTGTGACGAGCTTAAAAGCGTTCATTGCCGACGACGACAAGTTCCTGAAATGGGCAGAGAAGGAGAAATATCACTTCGAGGACCCGCAGGGCGATTTGTACGGCGGATAAAACGTCTAACCCGGCGCGGGGAGGGGTTTCTCCTGGACGAGAAGCCTTCCCCGCTAACCGGTTCTAAGGAGACGCGATATGTCTCAGAAGCGTTATATAAAAATCGAGAAAAACGGCGCGTTATTCATCCTCGATACACACACAGCGCAGACCATTGAAATTGAGGATGTCTGCGTCTGGTTGAACTACGAGTGGAAAGAGAGGATGAATGAAAGGAATCGTTACGATGCCGAGTGTCAGCGCCACGACGAGACCAAGAAGGAGATGTGGCAGGAGCGGGCAGACCTTGCGCGGAGGGCCACAGCGTGATCATAGAGGGCATAGAGGTTGAGAATAAAGAGAGTGAATTCTATGCCTCGTTTAGGGACAGGAAAACCGGCGTCTACAGCAAACTGCAGGCACGGGGGTACAAGTTCACCCTCCTCGGGGCGACGTGGTTCCTTCACCGAGGGTTCGCCGAGAAAGGGCATAAATGGGGCATCACAGAAGAGAAGAGTGGCGCATGGGCGTCCGGGGGACGGACCAGGGCGATGGCAATACAAAGACTGAGGCTGTGCATCGCTAGGAACTGTCCAGACGAGAGACGGCTTGTGAGAGATATAAAACTCGCAATGAAAGTATATGAGTTAGAGGTAGGGACCAATGCAAACAGCGACAGAACTGTTTCACGATGAACACGCGATGAGTGCCGACGGCAACCCCCAGGTGCGCATAGACCCGGAGGACAACGGATTATACGCCGTATCCATGCCGGACGTGAGCGGAGTATGGCGCAAGGTATGTCTCTCGGCGAGCAGGGAGTCCGCACAGGAATCCGCCGATTTTTACCTCGGCTGGCTACGTGTCAACGGTGGGCAGGACAATGGGAAATAGACCGTAAAAGCATTGAGGAATAATGGGACGTATAAGAACAATCAAACCTGAGTTTTGGAGAAATGAGGGGTTGAGCGTACAGACTGAATCGACGCATATGATGGCGGCGGCCCTAATAAATTACGCTGACGATGAAGGCTATTTCAATGCCAACGAGAAGCTCATCCTCGCAGAATGTTCTCCACTGCGCGAGCCGTCGACGAGTATTCGTCGAACGCTCGACGAACTGTCGCGCATAGGTTATTTGAGGCTCGGGAAAGGCGTTGACGGGCGTGAGTACGGACACATTATAAATTTCAAAGAACACCAACGAGTCGATCGGCCAAAACCGAGCAAAATCAAGAACTTAGCAATCATCTGGGATGAATCGACGAACAATCGACGAACAATCGACGAACAATCGACGCAGGAAGGGAACAGGGAACAGGGAATGGAAGGGAAAGGAATAGGAAGTGGAATGGAGAGAAAAGAAGCGCTTTCGGAAAATCTCGAAAGCGTAAATCTCTCTCAAAACTTTATACCCCCTCCTGTCCTGATCGGGAGTTTAAAGCCTGAATCGTATTCGGCACCTGCATGGCTTAATCGAGTCTTCGGAGAATTGCAGGAAGAAGTAACCGGCCAGCTCCTGATACCAAGCGCACTGGATGTTCAGAAAGCCAAGACCTACTTCGAGGCACTTTCTCAACTTAACCCGGATGCGGACGAGAAAGAAATTTACGACCGGGCGACCCTCGGCGCGAAGATCGCGTTCGAGGGCTACGTCGACGGGACGGGATATTTTCACTGGCTGGATAAGAGCCCGCCGACAATCGGCTGGTTCGCGAATAACGCGGCGCAAGTGAATCTGGCTGTAACCGCAAGACTGAACATGACGGAGGAAGACCTTGAGCGGGAACGAGAAGTCCGGGAGACATACGAGCGTGTCAAAAACTTTGCCGACGAGGTCGACGCCCAGGTCGAGAAAGACCTCGCAGAAGGACGGAAACCACTTGGCGGCGGCATTGGACTACCTAAGCCGCGTACAGAGCATTGACGAGCCGGAAAAGGCTGTGAAAAGGCTCTACGCGATTTACCGGAAGATCGACCACTTCGACGAGAGCCTTACGCCGAGTCAGCGGCAGTTCTTCCCGGACAGGTACGAAGAGAGGACGATGGAGAAGTTCCTCCCGATCGTGTCGACGATCTACGAAATCCTCCGCGATGCAAGCGAGCGTTACATCCGCGCTGAACAGTTTCAGGCGTTCTGGTTTACGTGCTGGCAATATCTCAAAAAAATCGGCTACGATGGGCGCTCGTTCATGAATGAGGCGCCAACGGGCGATGAGGGACTCTTTCACCGGCAGAGTTTTGGCTATTGGAGGCGCGAGTTTAAGGATTCACCGGCTGGCCTCGAAACAATGATGCTCTGGTTTAAAGCCTGCTTCGGCATAATCGGCAACGAGGATTACTGCTGCGTACAAGAGTTCCCCGTGCGAACGTTTGACTGGAATCGGATGCTGGAGTGCCACGCGGCTTTTAGTATTCCGCCGAGCGGGATTAGCGCGCTCCCGCCTCCTTCTGATTATCCCGAGTGGGACGATGAGACAAGGCAGAAATTTCAGGAAGCGAAGGCAAGGCTCAAGGAACGCAGCGAGGAAGATACCGACGAAGGCCAGAGGCTTATCGGGCTTATCCGCGAACGAATCGACCTCTACAGGCAGAAGGACAACGTGAACGAGGAAGAGGCGCACAGGTTCCTCGAAGCTATCCGAGAGAGAAACAGAGAAAGGGGGATTTTCCAGGAATGAGCACTAATACAAATCAGGGGCGGATAGTTCTAGGGCCAGGCCCGGGGGATCGTCGTATGACGGTTGCTACCGCCCCGATAAATCAGGCCACGGGACAAGGATGCCGGTCGCAAACCGAGAGGCTGCCAATCAACACCAGCTTGGCCCTGTGGCCCCAAGAGCCGCCGACCCGAGGGCGAGCCTAGAGGGAGAAGTTGGTGAAATTAAATCACGGCGGCCATTCGGGAGGCCGCCAATGAAGGGAGAAAGAGAATGGCAAAAGAAATAATAATAAAAACTCAGAAAGGGTGGGATGCCCTGCCGGAATCTTTCGACGAATTTACGATTGTCAAAATCGAATCTCGCAATGACTTCAGGCTGGTAATTATAAAGACGCCGGAGCATAGCGTCGTCACGGCTCGGGGGCATAGCGTCGTCGAGGCTTGGGGGCATAGCGTCGTCGAGGCTCGGGGGCATAGCGTCGTCGCGGCTCGGGGGCATAGCGTCGTCGCGGCTTGGGGGCATAGCGTCGTCGCGGCTCGGGAGCATAGCGTCGTCACGGCTCGGGAGCATAGCGTCGTCACGGCTTGGGAGCATAGCGTCGTCACGGCTCGGGAGCATAGCGTCGTCACGGCTTATGCGACAGTCTGTGTGCACCTCCTATCAGACGCATCTTCCGTGCTTCTCTTCGCCTTCGCAGTCTGTATTCAGCTCGCGAAAGGAAAAATCACCAAGAAGTCGAAGACCGCTACGGTCATAAAGCCGCAGCTGAAGAAGGGCGCAGGTGCCTGGCTCGAATTGCACGGTATTACTTCTGCCACAAAGGTAACGCTTTACAAGCGCGTCTCGGTCGATTTTAAAACCCAAGAAGGAACCGAGAATGAAACCCTATGGGAGATTGGCACAACCGTAGTTCATCCAAGCTGGAATCCTAAAGAGAACGAATGTGGCGCGGGGAAATTCCACGCCTGCGCTACGCCATACCTCTGCGACGATTTCCGGGACAAGAAAAACGACACATATGTCGCTATCGAGGTAGCCAAGAAAGACCTCTACGCATGGCCGGGCGATCCCAGCTTTCCGCACAAGATTGCATTCCGCGCCGGCACGGTTTTGTTTGAGTGCGATAAGTACGGGAATCAGAAACAGGAACTAAAGAAAGCAGTCTAGGGGAAACAATGCCAAAGGACATAGTCTGTAACGCTCACTACTGCGCGTTTTACGGTCAACCGATTCGCCGAATCGACGCACGCCCCGCGAAGAAGGATTCACGCAGGCGCATCATCGAGCAAGACCCGGTTGAGGGCTGGCCCATGACGGATGAGCAGATTGAGAGCTTGAAGAATCGGGAGTTTATCGTGAAGGAGAGGAAACGGTGAAAAATGTGAGTGGAAATATCGGATTCTTCGGGCTGCTGACGATTCTCTTTATCGGCCTTAAGCTCGCGGGCTTGATCGACTGGTCATGGCTTTGGGTGCTGAGCCCCCTATGGATTCCCGGGGTTCTGATTATCGCCCTGATTGTCACAGTCATGGCCGTAGCGGCGATTGTAGATCGAAAATAAACCCATTTTCAGGAGGTAAGTATGTCGATAATTGATTTTCTCTCAACAGCCGTGCAGCTCGGCATTAAGTACGCCGGGACCATCGGCTTCTTTGCCCGAATAGTGGCAGACCTCGCGGCTCAGGCCCCGAAGCTGCTGGAGTTCATCCTTGAGGGTGTTCAGGCAGCTTGGGATGCCATACAGGCGATGATTGATGACGGAGCGAGCGACGAGGAAATTACTGTGGCCAAGTCAGAAGCGCGTGAGGGTTTGGTGCAGAGGGGGCTCGCCGAGTTCCACGGCTCCGGTAGCGCATTTTCCGAAGCCTATATCAGGACCGGGATAGAGGCCGTGTTCAAGATATGGCAGGTATTCAAACAGGGACCCTCCCATATCAATATCCAGGAGGATTTGGCCCGCAACAAGGGGTATCTGAAATCCCCTGATATAGATCACGCGATCAAGACTTACCCTCAGCTCTTCGGGATTAAGCCTTAAAAGACTGGAAGAGGTTCAACATGAACGCGGCAACTACAGCGAATCCCGATTACAGCGCATTCCTCGAAGGCAAGGTGGTACTCGCCTCGAAGTCGGGGTTCGCCGTTTCGCCGGGGGAGCTCAATCCTGGCAACTTCCCATTCCAGAACGACGTAATCACCTGGGCGGCAGGACTCGGCCGGCGTGGGTACGGTGTCGAGCTGAGCACGAAGTACTTTGGATTCGGAATCCGCTACTACAAGGAAATAGAGGCGGAGATTACAACCCCGACACTTTTCGATTATCTCAAAACCCAGGAGGCCCGCCCTTGAGATTCCCCGCTTCCAAGCCCCCGGACAACACGCGCACAGTAATCATCTACCTCCGGGGCTCCGGGCCGTTCACGGGGAGCTACAGCCACGAGCGGGGAGAGTGGAGGTTGAAGGACGTAGACAAAGTGCTCCGAGATGTCCCCTCGGGCAAAGAGGTTACGCATTGGCAAGACATACCAGGGAGGAAAAGCGATGCCGATTGAAGCTCTATATGTTTTGTTCGCCCTTGCGCTTATATGCGCAGTGACGTTCGGATACTGCCTGCGGGCGCTGATGGAGGAGGCGGAGCAACGGACAGTCGGACGCGCTGACAACGAGTCACTTTTATATCGCGACAGGGCAGATGGATTGTATCGTCTCGACATTGGGCGTATGCATGATCTCCTAAATAGTCCCGTTCCTTCTGTCTCTTCTCTCCCCTCCGGCGATATAGACGACCGCTTGAAGGATTTCTCGCCGGAGTACGGAGGCCCGACGAAATGGTGACGCCCAACATCCAGCCCTGCAAAATCTGTAACGGTACGGGAACCGTCCAGTGTCCGAGTCAACTGTGTCCTCATACGTGCGGGTGCACCGTGTGTAACGGAACCGGGAAGGTGGAAGTCTGGGAGGACTGGTCGCTCGGATTCGGCGAGGACAAGGTGAGGCCGAGTGACTATGAACCGGTCAAGCTCGGCAAGCCGGTTGTGAAAATCAAACGTGAAGGAGAAACGACATGTCGAAAGAAAGCGAGAAAGTAAGCATGACAATCAGTGACGGCGAAGGAAACGCGCGGGCTCATTTCGATTCCATTGAAGAGTTCGAGGAAGCCGCAGAGAAAGCCATCGACAACCTGAAGGCCAATCAAGGCGTTATTGGCGAAGCCCCGGATTATTCTGACTACACGGAATACTGGACTATTCCCAAGAAAGTTTTGGCGAAGCGTCTCACCGAGCCGAAGTCAATACGTATAGTCAAGAACGGAGTCGAAGGCTGGCTGGACGGAGAGGCCGGACATATTCACGTCGTAGAGATTTCCGGGGGTCAACTTAAAGAGACGATGTTTGCCAGCGATGAATTTCAGAAGAAGTTCGAGAGGCTCGCCGTTCAAACTCCACTATTCAGCGAGGACGAAGATTGAACTACCCGATCCCCGTTCATGCAGAGCTGAAGACCCCGAAAGGGAAACTCTCACCCTGGCAGGAGAAAGAGAAGAAGCGCGTCGAGCGGAGCGGCTCTATCTTCCTCGTGGTGAGGAGCCCGGAAGACCTTCACAACTTCTTCGTCGAGCATGGACTAAAGCGGATGATTACTCCCGCCCAAGGTGTCGTGAAGGATTTTAAAGAGAAGCACCTGAATACATTCGTGAGAGACTATCTTGTCATGGCCGAGCATATATACGGCGTTTATTGGATACGGAATCAGCAGGGCTTGGGGAACAAAAAGGGTCGATCCGACTATTACTTCGAGATACCAAATATCCCCGGAGGTTAGAGATGAAAGGACTGGCTAGAAATATCACGGAGTTCACGAGTATAAGAGGCCACGGCAGGAGCGCGGCTTTCTGGAATTACGTTAACGAGACTTATCCCCGCGAGGCGCTCAGGGTAAAGCACCTCACAGGTAAGGCCAGAGACGAGTTCACTAAAGAGCTGGTCAGAAGGCGCGATGCTCTTAAGAAGGCCCGAGGGGCGAACAGAGAGAAGGCGGAGAAAGCTTACCTCGAATACCAGAACCTCAGCATAGAGCAGAACTTCCGGTTCATCCTGAAATGCGCCGCGAAGTATTCCATCTCCGTACCGACAGCCAAATTCGACGACCTGGTACAAGAGTGCGTACTCGGCTGGCAGAGGTCGATAAAGAATTACGATCCTGCTAAATCGAAGCTCACGACACACGCGGCGTACTGGATATATCAGGCCGTCCAGAGATTCATATTCAACGATAGCCTGATTCACGTGCCCGAGTATTTATTCGAGCAGCTGGGGAGACTCGACCGGCAAGGAATAGAAGTCCCCGAGGACGTCTCCGAGAGGATGAAGGAAACTTTCCGATTAGCCCGGCGCTCTTCTGCGAAAAGCTCCTACGTCTCCCTCGACAGCCTCCTTCACGATGATGGAGGGACGACGTTTGAGGACATGCTGATAGACGAGAAAGCCCCCGACCCTGTAAATGTAGTCTACCACTCCGAAATGAGTGCGATTCTGCAATCAGCTATGACCGTACTCCGCCCTCGGGAGCGGGATATAATCACCCGCCGGTTCGGATTGAGCGGCAAGGGGGGGGGCGAATCGCTCGACGAAATAGGCGAGAGATGGGGATTGACTCGGGAGCGTATCAGGCAGATAGAGGTGCGGGCTCTGGAGAGGCTACGGATAGAGCTCGACTTCGGCGGGAAGCATAAGAGGATCGTAGCAGAGCGCGTTGTTCTGACCGTGATTCAGGGAGGCGGAGAGTGAGCGAGCGACTACAAACTCTAGTGGGGTGTTCTGAGTGCAAGCGGGGATTCCCGTTAAAGCAAATGACCTCGTACGGCGAAGAAACCTTTCTCTGTCCGGATTGCGAAAGTGTGGTCTATAACAATTATCTGAACGGGAAGTATTGCGGGGCTTGCGGCGATATGGACTGCGACTGTACGGCGGAGATGAAACGAAAGGCTTTCAAGGAGGCGCACGAATGAACCCCAACATGGACGTTAGGCGGAAGGAGTTTTACGAGGGCTACAGGCGATACTTCGAGTGGGGAGAATAATATGAGTACATGCAATTATTGCGGAAAACAATTACACCGGAAGGTCAATACAAAAGGGCAACTAGAGGCACCCTCTCTATTTAAGAAAAGGAAGCATTGCGACCTTCGATGTGCAGCCAAGTCAACAAAACCACATTTGCATTTCAAGGGAGAGGATTTCGCCGGTAGAAAGATTCACTACTGGACGATGCTTCGAGAAGTGGAACGCAAAGGGACACGTAGACACTACCTATGCCTCTGCGATTGCGGGACGGAGAAGATCGTTGCTCTTTCCAACCTGCGCTCCGGGAAGTCGAAATCCTGTGGGTGCCTCCGGGATGAAATTGCCTGCCAAGCAAACACGAAGCATGGAGAGAAACGTGGGCAAGGTCGATATAGTCCAGAGTATGTTGTCTGGTGTCATATAAAAAGCCGCTGTTGTAATCCACGGAATAAGTCCTATAAAAACTATGGCGGTCGCGGTATTACGGTCTACGAGCGTTGGCTTAATTCTTTTGAAAACTTCCTCGCCGATATGGGCCGTAAGCCATTCAAACAAGCTATGATCGAGCGAATCAAAAACGACGAAGGCTATTCTCCCGATAACTGCAAGTGGGCTACAAATGCCGAACAATCTCGAAATCGAAGGTCAAACATTGTAATCAAATACCAAGGCCGGGAAATGGTTCTATCGGATTGGGCTATTGAATTGGGAATTTCTCGCGCAACCCTCAGTTCCCGTCTCAAAGTATGGCCCGTTGAAAAAGCGTTCACGGAGCCAATATTGGGGACTCACAAATGAAAGAATCGTTCAGCCGGGCATGGCGGTTCACGATGATGTGGGAAGGGGGCGGCAAGGTTCATACCGTGCCCGGAGACCCTGGAGGTACGACGAAATGGGGAATCGCCCAAGTTTTCCATCCAACCGTAGATGTGCGAAATCTCACGGAGCATCAGGCTCAACAGATAGCTCGACGTGAATACTGGGACAAGTGCCGATGCGACGACCTGCCGTATCCGATAGACGTTCTGGTCTGGGATGCAGCGTTCAATATGGGTGTTGGCCGAGGAGCGAAGTTCCTGCAACGGTCGCTCCGGTCGCTTGGATACTACCGCGTCAATGCCGCGAACGGCCGTCCCTGGCAGGTAGATGGCGATATAGGCCCCGGCACGCTTGGTGAAACGAAGATGGCGTTGGCAAGCGGCGACGACAATCTGCGGACGCTTCTCCGCGAGTTCCAGCTACACAGAATCAGATTCTACAACCGCAGGATTGCGAACTCGCCGTCGCAGGTGAAATTTATTACGGGCTGGTTGAACCGGTCGTTCGCATTGCTAATCGAGATAGGTATAAAAGAACTGGATGAACCGTACTAAGCGAGAAGTGCATAGAGCTGATGTGAGGGAGGGAAGATGAAAGAACAAACAGCATGGGCTATCGCCGAGCATTTGAGCAGTGGTTGGGTGCTGTGCCACTTTACAATACGGCGTTCTAAAAAAGATGCCATCGATCAGATTAAGCGGACTACCGGGTATCTCTCTTGGACTCAGCTCAAACGAGACCTGAAACTCAAGGCGGTGCAAATAACGATCTTCTGGGAGCCTCTATGAATACCCCCTTTCTCACATACGAACTGTTAACCCCGGAGGACGCGGAGACTGTCGTTATTCGGATTACGTGCCAGAGGGAGAGGGGGTTCGATGCGTTCACGGCACGTAATGGAGTGCGATTGGCATCGGTGGGAAGTCCTCGTTATTACGAACTAGAGAACGCCCTTTATGTTTGGGGTGGTTGTGAACATATGGACAACCGTGATATTCGCATCCCCCTCGCCGACTGGCCTCTGGTGAAGGCGGCCATTGCGGAGCTGAACGCAGCGAAGAAGGAGAAGGATATGAAGGAAGATAGATACGAGTTTGATTTGAGCGAGTGGGAGTTTGAGTACGACGCGGATTGCAAGATGAAGGCTTCACAGCTCACCGTCACCCGCAAGAAGTCGAAGGTGAAGGCGGAGTGGTGGGGATTCAGGAATGAGGGTGGAGACGTTGAGGAATTGCTGGATACCCCTTATAGTGCGGTTGAATATTTCCTTGCGAATGAGTGGGAGCACGGATTCTTCAGCGACGAGCCCTGCGAAATGACGCTGGTGGCGCTTTCAGATGAGGACGTTGAGACTGATTTCGGCACTATGAAGAAAATCATCGGCGAAGCTCGCGTCCGCCTCGGGCTGACCGTAAGCAAGGTGGAAAGTGATTGAAATATTTCAGCATGTTCTCGGGAATAGGCGGTTTCGAGGTGGGGATTGAAGAAGCATTTGGATATATGGGTACTAAATCAGCAAACCCGGAATCCCGACAGGCCGAGCCTGAAATACAGTTCGGGGGAGAGTGGTCCACTATGGAAGAAAAACGAGGCGTTTGCCTTGCCGAGCCTGGGTGGCGGCGGGCAGTATGTATTGGATACTCCGAAATTGACAAATATGCCTCCGCAATCTACCGCGGCCACTTCCCCGAACATAAAAACTTCGGGGACGCAACTAAGCTTAATCCCCGAGAGCTCCCCGACTTCGACCTCCTTGTCGGCGGATTCCCGTGCCAGGCTTTTAGCATTGCTGGAAAAAGAGCCGGATTTATGGATGCAAGAGGAACATTATTTTTTGAAATCGCTCGGGTTCTTGAGCACAAGCGACCCCGATATTTTCTACTCGAAAACGTGGAGGGCCTACTTAGTCATGACGATAGAAAAACTATCGTCGCCATTATTGGAGTTCTCTCCGACCTTGGCTATCGAGTCTCATGGCAAGTTCTTAATACTAAGGACTACGGACTTCCGCAGAACCGAGAAAGAATCTTCATTGCGGGACGTTTTGGAGGAGAATGTGGACCCGAAGTATTTCCTGTCTGGCAAGGCGATGGAGGGGATTCTTCGGAGATACGAGAATGGAGCGTTGTTAGAGGACGAGGCAAAAACACTTCGGGATGCCTTGACACCCGAGGAGTAAACGCATTCGACAGGGCGGACATGGACAAGCTGATATTTGAGCCACTAATCAGAATTGAAAATAAGAGCGGCGAGGCTTTTTATCGCGAAGATGCGGGAACGATTCGTGCGAACGCGAGCAGGAACTATCAGACTGTCCAAATCGCTGATTACCAAGGAGATAAGGGGTTTCGTATTAGACAGGATGGTATATGTCCAACACTTGTTGCGCACGGTTCCGGCGGCCCCGGCATTAACAATATCCCCTCGGTGCTTACGGAAACCGCTAACGCCGTTACCTCTGGCGGATACCTCCAGAAGGGCGAAAGGGAACTCATAGATGGCAAGCCCTCGAAGGAACCGACCCCGGAATGGAAACGCCGTATCCGTCGCCTGACCCCCATGGAATGTGAGCGCCTTCAAGGTTTCCCTGACAGGTGGACAGAATGGGGCATAGATGAGGGGGGGGGTAGAGTCGAAATCTCGGATACGCAGCGCTACAAGTGCCTCGGAAACGCTGTCAGTACGAACGTGATAGCGAGGATTATCTCAAGATGGAAGGAATTGCAGGAGGACTAAATGCCAGAGAAAACGCTGAAAGAGAAGGTGACAGATGCTCGGGAGACAGTAAACGAGTTTATAGGACGATTCTCCCGTCTTTATGAGGCCGAAAAGTTGCCGGGTATTAAAGACCTTCACTATTGGGACGGGAAGGATATGAAGTGTGTCTTGGAAGCCCTCGCCGCCCTCGAAGCGCGTGTGGAGGAGTTGGAAAAAGAGTGCGGAGAACTTTTTCTATTTATTCGTAGCGTGGAGAGTAGGCTTGATGAATACAACGCATGGGAAGCGAACAAAGACCTGCTAAGAAAATTCAAGACACTGCCGAAGGAGGCCCCCGATGGCGAGTGAACTTGTGAAGGAGATTGAGAACCGCGAAGCGGACATTGCTCATGCTGTGTCAGTCGTACAAGATGCAATCACTATGTGGTCGAATTTGCAGAAGATGTGTGTAATGGACGAGACACAATATGTGAGGGTTCATGACACACTTGTCGAGACGAGCAACACCCTCCGCCGCACCCGGGAAGCGTTGACGTGGAAGCCCTTCCCTGCAAACATACCACAAGGCGGCCACGGGGAATATCTCGTCTCGCGTACTTTTGTCAGCGGCGGAAGGACGGTTCATAAAGTACAAACATCCGCTTACTGGGAGAATAGCAGTAGAACAAAAGGTGGCCCCGATACATAGGGATGCACCGGCGTAAGGGCGTTCATGGAAAAGCCCGCCCCCTACACCCCGGAGGTGGACCGCTCGTGACAAGCATCATCACAGATAAGCGCACAGGGGTAGAGATGCTCCGGGACGGATGGTTCCTTAAATACGAGCCTAAAATGCAGACCTTCTACACCTACGACCCCGAGAATGAGCGCGACACTTTTGGTAGGCGCTCGTTTTCCAAGCAGCAGGTCCGCAACATGGCCAAGCGCGGGGAGATTGTAGAAGTCGGGAGTACTGGCGAAATATACCGATGGAATCCAGCGGAGGAGAAATGAGCGAGAAGGAAACACCGATACCTTGCCCTGACTGCTGCGGACGCGGGGTAATTTACACACAGGAATCCGGCGAAGTTATACAGTGGCGATGCTGCCGTTGTAACGGTGGTGGTGCGATTGGATTTTTCACCCCCGTAGGGGCAGGAGAGGAATAATGGTTGACACCTTCCATTTTCGCAAATCTACCGATGCTGATTTTGCAAAGGGTACGTGGCAGATAAGCCAAGACGGATTCGAGGATTTGGTTCTTACTTGCCCGGACTGTGGATTTATTTATGTCTTAAACAATAACGAGGGCAATCCTAGGAAGATAGATAAAGAGGGAAAAGTCCCAGGTTCTATTATATGTCCGAATCCTAGGGCCTGTGGTTTCCATCGGTACGCGATTTTGGATGATTGGAATTAACCCCGTCCGCTAGGCGGGAAGGAGAAAGGAATGAGTGAGAAAAAGCGGATCGTGATTTTTGCCGGGATTGGAGCGATATTGTTGGTGGCCGCAATACACTTCATTGGCGAGCACTTCAACACACCTGACCCGATATCGCATAATCGCTTCGAGGTCGAACGCCACACTTTCGAGCCGCCGCCTTGGACAATGCTTACGGACGAAGAAACCGAGATTTTGAAATTTGAGGGAGACCTCGACAATCCTCAAAGCTGGACTGTAGACGACGTCCCAACAATAGAGCCCGGCGATGCATGGGTGTCGATCAAGTATAGATACACATGTCTGGAACAGGCAGTCGCCGGGCTTCGCATTTGCTTCCAAGGAATAATCTGCCGACCGACGGACGACGGATTTAACGACTGCGAATGCAAGGTGAAGCTTTGCCGAGGCGCAGACGGAGCACCATAAACAACCAGGAGAATATACATGAAATTAACCATATCAGTTGTCACATTCGGCTTGGGCGGTAAGAAGATCGAGCGTAACCTGCTCGACATAGAGCGCGAGCACGGCATATATCTGATCACCGAAGGTATATCGTGGATGTCCATAGACGCTCATGAAGGTCACACGCATATCTACCTCACGCGCACGGATGCTGACTGCCGTATCAATATCAAGGTCGATGACGACAAATCAACGATAGTAGAGATGAAACCCGCGAGGGCGGAATGACGTTCAACGAGTACTAGGAGGCGGCATTAAAGACGGTGATATATCTAAAAACAGGAGGTATTAAGCATGCAGAGCTTGGCTAAGGCATCTCAAGAAGTAGGCGCGGTATCGAGGTTGGAGATCGTCACCGCGGAGCTTGAGCGAATCAGGTTGGCGAACGGCGGGTTGCTTTCAACCGAGGCGGTTGTAGCTATGGCGAAGGAGCCCGAGAGCGTATTGCATGAACACTTCGAATGGAACAACGTCAAAGCCGGGCACCTCTACAGGCTTTGGCAAGCTCGAAGGCTGATACAGATGGTAACTATGCCGGGTATCGATTCCGGCAAGGAAGCCAGGGTCTATCTCAGCCTTGTCCCCGACCGGGGCGCTGACGGCGGTTACAGGTCGATAAACGACATACTCGGGAATAGGGACTTGCGGGCGCAAATGTTACAACAGGCCATATCTGAGTTTGACCGCTGGCAGGAGAGGCACAAAAACCTTCTTGAGCTGGTAGGGGTTTTTGAGAGCATGGAAGACGTGAAGAAGACTGCGCGAAATGAAAAATTATCCTAGACGCGCCAAGGTGCGACAAGGCAAGACGTGCCCCGACGAGACTTAACAAAACCAACTTTTATGGAGGTGTATCGTGGGATTAGCAGCAGAGAAGATGGAAGTATTAATATCGCCGCCGAATATACAAGTAGCGGAGTTTAAGATAAAAGGTACTACGCCCTATGTCCATCAGAAATTTTCCGAGGCAGCGAAGGAGGCTATACAGAAGACCCAGGAGGCCGGCTCGACCGCCAAGAAGGGAAAGAAGCGGGAACCAAAAGACTTTATGGCGGCATATAGGAACGCGATACACCGCGCTACTCAGGGCTGGGCAGGTATCCCCTGCGCCGCATTCCGGAATGCTCTCATAGACTGCTGTCGGCTAGTAGGTTTTGTAATGACGCGGGCCAAACTGTCCGTCTTCATCATGGCAGATGGCTTCGAATCTGACGGTACGCCGCTTGTGAAGATTACGAAGGGCGAGCCGAGATATCACTGCCAGCCTATGCCTAACGCGAATGGGAACGTCGATTTACGGCCTATGCCTATGTGGGAGCCGGGCTGGGAAGCGGTAGTAAAAATCCGCTTCGATGCTGACCAGTTTACTCATGCCGATATAGCAAACTTGTTACTGCGCGTAGGGCAGCAGGTTGGAATCGGGACCGGTCGGCATAATTCGCCTAAAGGCTTTGGTTGTGGCTGGGGAGAGTTTGAAATACTAGATTAAAGGGCACGCCGAACCCTGACATGACGAGATAAGACCTGACACGACGAGACAACACGAATACTTGATGAGGGGAGGGTCGATAAAAAATTAATGGCATGGCAAGACTGGCCCTGACAGTACCAGACGCGCCTAGACGAGACGAGGCCGGACAAGGCATAACCTGACATATAAAACAGGGCGCAGGGGTTGTGGAAACGCAATCCTTGCCCCTCGCGCCTGAAACGAATATACTTGATATGAGGGATATATGCCGGTAAGGAAAGGGAAAAGGGGGAAGGTTCTTGTAGCTGTCCCGGTCGACGAAGCCGATAAGGGCAAGAACAAAGGCGGTCGGCCGAGCAAGCTTACCCCTGAGCTCTGCCAGAAGCTTGAGGACTTGGTTGCAGGCTGGAATCCGTTTGAGGCCGTCAACTTCGGGAGACAGATAAGCGGAATAACCCGTCGCAAAATCTTCCTATCCTTCATGGGACTTTCGACCAAAGAGAATGTTGCTTTCATGCTGGGGATTACTAAAAACAGACTTTATGATTACGATGAAGGCGTTGCGGAGACCTACGATCCCGAGCTTGTAGAAAGGTTTCGCAACGCCTTAAAAGAATGGGAGACGAAGAGGGATTATTACTTCATGCCAATGATGGAGTTTTTCCCCTCCGGCCCAACATGGATTTTCCTCGCAAAGAATATCAAGAAATTTGTAGACGTTGTGAGAGTAGGGAACATCCCAGGCGAGAAGCTGGAGCTCGAAGAGGCCAGGCGCAGGGTGCAGCAGACCCCGCTCGTTGATATCGCACGAGACATAGAGCGTGCAAGAGAAAAGGCAGGGGCAAAACATTGAGCGCATTCGACGAACAAATGAGCCAAACAGACGTCGCCCTTGACTGGATCGCGGCAGCCCGTCTCGCCCTGATGAGCTATGCCCGCCTGATCTTCCCGGGCTATGAGGCGAACTGGCATCATGAAGTGGTCGCCGACCGCCTTGAGGCGGTCGAAAGGGGAGAAATAGGCCGGCTTATAGTCTCCGAGCCCAACCGTTACGGCAAGACGCTCGAATGCTCTATCTTATTCGCCTCCTGGTTCCTCGGCCACAATCCTGAAAAGTGCGTAATGCTGGGATCATATTCTGACAGACTCGCCGCTGCCTTCGGCAAGTCGACGAGGGATATAATGGAGTCGAATCTCTACAAGGAAATATTCCCGCACGTAAAAATACGGCAGGACTCAAGGGCCGCCAATGACTGGCATACGACCGAGGGCGGGGGTTATTATTCCGTAGGCCGCGGTGGTTCGGCAGAGGGAAAGGGCTATGACCTCCTTCTCGTCGACGACCTCATAAAGAACCCTACGGAGGCGGAATCGGAGACTTATCAGAAGCAGATATGGGATTTCTTTATTTCGGTACTCAAGCGCAGAGCCAATAACCCCGACGCCGCTATGATCATCCCTATGACCCGGTGGAATGGGAAGGACATCATCGCTAAAATCCTCGCTACGGCCAAGGATTCCGGCGAGGAATGGACCGTCCTGAACTTCCCCGCCGAGGCGATTATCGATGAGGAATGGACACTCTCGACCGGGAGGAAATACACTCGGAAGCGCGGTGAGCCCCTTTGGGAGGCCCGGCATAACAAGGAGCAACTTAAAAAGGCGAATATCGAGATGGGCCGGTGGTGGATGCCCCGTTTCCAGCAGGTTGTGACAGACGAGTCGGGCGCGATCATAAAGCGGGAATGGTTGGAGAAGTGGGAATATGAAGGCGCTGCCCCGACCGGAACCCGGTTTGTATCGATTGACTCCGCATATGAGATAGCCGAGTCTGCCGACTATTCGGCCTTCGGGGAGTACGTAGAAGCCGGGGAGGTGCTTTACAAAACGAATCAGTGGTTTGAGCGTATGGAATTTGGCGAGCTCGAGGACTTCTGTTTGAAGCTGTGGAAGACCAGACCTCTCGATTTCTTTCTAATAGAAGCAAAAGGCAGCGGTATCAGCCTTATCCAGGTGCTGAACGACAAGGAAGTCGAAACTAATTTCGGCAAGAAGAAGATTAAGATTATTTCAACGAAGGAAGTGTATACCGATGCCAAGATAAGCCTGAACATCGGGAAGCGAGAGAAGGGCGATATCGCACAGTCTTACATCCGCCTCGGGGAAGTCAGGCATCCGAAGGTTGCGCCATGGAAAGAGGAGTGTTACTCAAACCTCTGCGTCTTCCCGAACATGCCACACGACGACATTTACGACGAAGAGATGCAGGCTATTATCTACGCCAAGAAAAAGAAGCAGCCCAAGCGGGCAGGAGCGTGGTAACCCTATGACCCCCAAGCCTCAATCAGGCAAGCTTCCGAACATCCCGAGCCACATAAAGGACGACGCTCACGTCGCCCTCGACGAACTATTATCCCAACTCCGGCAGGAGGGGTTCTATGGTACAATTGAGGTTGATTTCCTGGCCGGTCTTCCTACGCGGCTGAGGAAGACGGAGTCGAAACTGTTGACGACTAAGAGCATAGACGAGATAAGGGGGAAGGAGTAAGCAATGAAGCATCAATTTTTCGTTGACTCTGAAGGCGAACTACTAAAGGCAGTTCTTGACCCTCGCCCCCAAGTTATAAATGGGCTAGAATGGGCAGGTGTACGAATGGATACTCCCGACAATGCTGTAATGATGCATCTCCGGTCAGACGCCGCCGATTTGTTTGTTGATAATCAATTAACTCCGCACAATTTACACATATCCGTGGCTTTCTTAAAAGAGAAACTCGGCAATGCAGATGCCCCGGTTACACTCTTCCCAGATGATTTCTTGGAAATAATCGTTAGAGATTTGACGGGATTGTTTGAATACGAAGGAAGCGGGAAGTAGGGATGATGGTTAAAATCGCGAAACCGACCTTCGTATGGATGGTTAAACCACCTCGCCCGGCATTGGCAAGGATATATGAAAATAGAGAAGTCGGCCTTGTGGCGCTCATGGTTCAGGGAGAGAGTGTAAATTACACACACATTTGTCAAAATCTCTCAGACGCGAAAACACTCCATGACCGCCTATTCGAGCCGGGACCTAGCGAGCCAGAGAGAATATGGGAAACAACTAACAACTGGCCGACCCTATTATTGGACATGTTGGGAGGCAGGTCAGCTGAGATGACTGAAGAGGAATTAATCGAGGCGGCGATGAACCAAATAGAGCAATAATTCTTAAGCATTCCTAAACATCACAGAAGGCATAGAAGAACTCTAGCCCCGCTGTTCAGAATCAACTGACGGCGGGGCTTTTTATTTTGGAGGCAGACATGGAAAACGAAACGAAAGCAGAAATGGCAGTCAATGAGAGAGCCGTGCTCGCCATACTCGGCGCTCTTGGCGATAGGCTGACATTCGCGGGCCGGGCCGGGCTCAGCTACGGCGGTAAGAGGGATATATACGAGGCCCTGGGATACCCGAAGACCCTCCAGTTCATAGACTATTACTCGATCTTCAGGCGGCAGGATATAGCCAAGAGAATTATCACCATCAAGCCGGACGTAGCATGGCGATATAAACCGGAGATAACCGAGATCGGGAGCGACAACAACGATACTGCCTTCGAGGTAAAGTGGCAGGAAATAGCCACGAGGCTCAACATATTCCACTACCTCCACAAAGTTGATACGCTTGCCCGTATCGGCGAGTTCGGGGTTCTCTTCCTGGGATTCAAAGATGTAAACGGCCCCGAGCAGGAAGTCACGCGTGCAACGGACCTGCTCTACATCAACTGCTTTCATCAGGGCGCGGTCAAGATAGAGCGCTACGAGGAAGATACCAAGAAGCCCCGCTATGGCTTGCCGCTCATGTATGAGATTACGCTGGAACTTGAAAATGGCCGGAGCATTAAACACAAAGTTCATTATTCCCGCATTATTCATGTAGCCGAAGGCGCGGTCGAGGGGGAGACGATAGGAGTTCCGGCGCTGGAGGATGTATTCAACCGCCTCATGAACCTTGAGTTGATTCTCGGGGGCTCGGCAGAGATGTTCTGGAGGGGCGGCTTCCCTGGCATGAATTTCAATGCTCTGGATGGAGCGAGGATCGAAGACGCGGACAAGCTACACCAGATGATAGAAGAGTATCTACACGGCCTGAAGCGATATACGGCTACCGAGGGTATTGAGGCTAAGGTGCTTCCCCCTGCTGTTGCGAATCCCGATACACACATAGAAAAACAACTCGATATGATTGCCTGCGCCACGGGGATTCCAAAGAGAATCCTTATCGGCTCCGAGCGCGGCGAGCTCGCTTCGAGTCAGGACGAAAGAGGCTTCCTGGCCTCAATGGAAGAGAGGAGAACTAATCATGTCGAGGCCCGGATAGTCCGTCCGGTCATAGACCGCCTCATACAGGTGCAGCTCCTCCCAACGCCGACTGAGGGCTATTCGGTCACCTGGCCGCCCCTCGTCGTACTTGGCGAGAAGGATAAGGCCGATATCGCTCAGATCAGAGCTACGACCCTCTCAACTTATGCGAACTCTCTCGATGCACAGCAAATCCTCCCGCCAGACATCTTCCTAGAAGAGATAATGGGTTTCGACAGGGATACCATCGACAGGATCGAGGAGGAAATTGAGGAGGAAATAGAGAAAGACACTGAACCGGAAGTAGAGGATGAGGCCCCGGAGGAAAAGCCCGAAAAGGACGACGGTAAAGAACAGGATGAGGAGGCCGACGCTTAATGAAGGCGCATGCCTGTAATCAAACTCACCCCCGGAGCGCTCTCAACGCTGTCCGGAAGTATGACCCGACGCATACCCTCGCACTCAGGAACAGGTTTATCGCGGACCTTGCCCGGCGATTCAAAGCCCTCAAGCGGGATATTATCACAACGATTGTCGATCGCGACGCCCTCGGGCTCAAGAAGGACCGGCCCCGCATAATGGAGGCTGCCAGGGAGCTCGAGTTCAACTTCCCGACGTCCGTCCAAAAAATAGACGCTTTCATGAAGTGGCTTAGGGAGCAGCAGGAGAGGGGAATCCTCGAAATCATAGAGCGCCCCCGAAGCATCCTATCCCCACCGCAGGCCGAGCCCTGGGCGAACCTGTATCTGCGTTCGGCATACGAGAAAGGGGTTGTCTCTGCGGATGCCAAGCTCGCACGGGCCGGGGTCGAGCCTATACGGCCAGCCGGTCCCTCGGGGGCAAGGATAGTCGGAGTCTTTGATCAGCCGCAGCATGCGGACAGGGCGGCCACTATCTTCACGAGGGCATTCAGTGACCTCGAAGGAATAACCGAGGCCATGGACACGCAGATATCGAGAATCCTTACCGAGGGCCTTCTCTACGGCGGGGGCCCGGAACAGTTGGCGAGGGAAATCGCGGAGAAGGTAGACGGAATTGGATTAAACCGTGCCCGGACGTTGGCCAGAACGGAGATTGTAAGGGCGCATCATCTCGCAACTATCCAGGAATTCAAAAACGCAGCAGTCAATGATGTTCAGGTGCAGGCCGAGTACACAACAGCGGAAGACCCCTGCCCGGTCTGTGAACCATACGCCGGCCAGATTATGTCTCTAGATGAAGCAGAGAAGCTTATCCCTCAGCACCCGAATTGTAGATGCAGTGTTTCTCCTTATATTCCCGGGATTGCGTAGTTGTTCGCGGTGTTTATGGAGGACAATCTGGCAAGAATTAACATATCTAAATCGGGCGAAGTCTTGATTTCCTTCTCGGAGATTCGGACCACATCATAGCCTAGTGATTGAAAATAGGCGTCTCGCCTGTTGTCTCTTGCTTTCGTGCGAGAATGCCAGTAATCGCCATCGGCTTCGAGAACTATTTTCCCAATCAAGAAATCGATAACATATTTCCCAACCTGCACCTGTGTCGCGAATTCGACATTCGACCTTTCAAGACATCTGCGAACAATGCTTTCGATGGACGATTCCCCGGTGAATTTGAGGTAACAAGCCCGACTGCAATATCGTCGTGGCTCGGCTGGCCGGATTCGAACAGTTTTATGGCAATTAAGGCACTGAATCGAGATAACGGGCCGCCTACATTCTTCGGAGCAGTGTCTTCTGAGGTTGCCTCGCGCCCTATCTGAACCGCCATAGAAAAATACCTTACTACATCTCTCGCAATGCCTATATGTTCCACCATTTGATTTCTTGCGGCATTCGGTTGAACAGTAATTATAGCGATGAGATAAGCAGGCTTTTACTTTAAAACTCCGGCTGCAACCTCGACAGATTATTGTTGCTGGGGGGTTTGCTCGACTCCTCTCGTAACATTCCCGAGAACAAAATGGCCGACCCTCCGCCGTGGGCGTGAACAGATTACCGCACTCTCGGCATGGGCGCGGGTGAACCTTTCTTCTATCCTTGGTAAAGCATTTGTGGGAACAGAAACGTCTATCCGACGAGCATTCCCTTTTGATTGACTTGTAATGTCTTTGAAATTCTATACCACAGTGGAAGCAGGTAAAAGTGAAAGCCATATGTGTTAATTATACACGATAGCTGTTGACTATTCTACATATTGGCTAAAAGGTATATACCAACCAGCACAAATATAATCTCTTGACATCCTATCCCGCTTTTATGTAGAATTAGTCAAAAGCAGTCCTACATATCGCACAGGTGTATCGAAGAACTCGGACCCCTGGTTCAGAAACAATCTGAGCCGGGGGTTTTTTATTTCTGGAGGTCAGTTTGAAGAAGCTTTACACGCTCAAATCAAAACCAGCCTATGAGGCAGCCAAGAAGACCTTCAACGGCAGGACTCATTTCGTTCTTCCGATTACGCTCCTTGTGGAGGGAGTGCACCATGCCGGGAATGCCGAAGTGCCTTATTACTACCCCGCTGACGCGCTATCGTTCCTCCCCGAGGTATGGGCCGACACCTGCGTTTTAATCAACCACCCGAAGGAAATCACAGCGAACACGGTAAATGTCCATGAGCGGGAAGTTCTGGGCCGCCTGTTCGAGCCGGGATACGATAACGGCCTTAAATCCGAGCTATGGCTCGACGAGGAGAGGCTGAAAGAGAAGGACCCCGAGCTTCATACCCGTATAGAAAACGGCGAGGAGATAGAAGTCTCTACGGGCGTTTATCTTGAGCTTCTGGAGGAGAAGGGGACCTGGAACGGCGAGGAGTACGGCGCCAAGGTGCTGCGACTCTGGCCAGATCACCTGGCAATTCTGCCTGTTGACAAAGGGGCCTGCTCTATCGACGACGGCTGCGGGATAAGGAATGAGGGCAAGAAAACGCTCAATATCATGAGCTCAGCCAGGAGGCCGGACTTTAACGGCGTTGAGGCGGTGAGCTGGTATGACACGGACCGCAGTTTTGCTGCATACAGGAACGGATATTACGTCCATACGGGGACGCCAATCCCTCCGACGCTGCCTGTTACCCTCGCGGAAGCGCCAAAGGAAATGAAACGATGGATAGCGTCGAAGACCCTCCTCGGGAATCCGGATTCAGATGATGCCGATGCGGTTATGGCATATCCGGTCGTTAATCCGGAGACGAACAAGCTCAATCAGAGTGCCCTTCTGAAGGTTATCAACGCTGACAGCTGGGAGTACCACTGGGTTAATCCTCCAGACAGCGTGAAACAGTCAGCCAACAATATGGCCATGACGCTGCTCGTTGCCGAGTTCGGACTTGAGCTTAAGGCGAATAACGAAGGTTTCGTCTCGAAAATAGTCAACAAAATCAAGGAATTAATAAGCAACAAAGAAGACTGCAAATGCCAAAATCACGACCCGGAGAATCCGGGAACGGAGGTCAATCAGATGGACAGAAAGAAAGTTATCGCGGCATTAATCGCGAATAAGCACTACACCGAGGAAGACAGGAAGACCCTCGAAGCCTTTGACGATAAGCACATTGCCGTGCTCGCAAAGCTCTGCGACGAGAATCCTGAGCACAAGCCGGAAGACAAGAAGGAAGAGCCGGAGAAGAAGGTCGAGATTCCGCCCGCCGACGCTGCGAAGCCTAACCCGGAAGAGCAGAAGCCCCAGACCGAGGAGGAGTACATCAACTCCGCGCCGGAAGGGATACGCGACGTTCTCAAGGAAGGGCTCAACATCCGGAAGGCCAAGAAGGCTCAGCTCGTTGCGGCTATTAAGGGCAATGCGGCGAACAAGTTCTCCGAGGATGCTCTGAATGCCAAGAGCATCGAGGAGCTCGAGAACTTGGCCGCCCTTGCGCACGTCGAGGTGGATTACAGCCTGAACGGTAGCGGCTCTTCGCCGACCGAAAACGACGAGGCCCCCGAGCCGACGCCGGTGTTCCTCGCGCCGAAGGCTGCGAATCAGTAGACAGGACAGAAAGTTAAACGGAGGAAATAAAAATGAGCTACAACACGATCTTGATAAAAGGCGAGTCGTTCAGGAAAGAGGGGGTAGTAGCATCTGCACAGACGCCCCTGCCCGGTCATCTTCTGGACAGAAACTCGGATGGAAAAATCATAGTCCATGGCGGGGACGGCGGGAACGTCGCGCCTGTACTCGTGGCAGTCGAGAACGATCTTATGGGCAAGGAAATCACAGACGCTTATGCGGCTGGCGACAGGATTCAGTACCACGTCGCGAGACCGGGAGATGAGCTCTATCTCCTCCTGGCCAACGGCGAGAACGTAACCCCAGCGGATTATTTATCCTCGAAGGGCAACGGCCAGGTCGATAAGTACGTGGCCCAGGCCGTCAATGAGAGCGGAAGCGCCAGCGTGACAATAACGCCTCGGAATATAGTCGCACGGCCGCTCGAGTCGATTAACAACACATCGGGCGGGGCGGTAAGGATACGATGCGAGATAGTCTAAAAAAATTCATGTCCCGCGCCACGGCAGGGATACGGAGGAAATTGCCATGAATGGAGTACAGCAGATAACGAATATAAACGGCTTCGGTGGTGCTATGGCTAGAAAGATTCTAGCCGTAAACGGTGACTTTAAGAAGCTCAGGAAAGTTAGGACGCTCAATGAACCAGCAATGAATGGGACGCTTTTAAAGGATGAATGGAAGCTCCTGGACGACGCTGTAGCCAAGGCGATGAGGTCTAGGCTCATAGGCGTTAACGACCTTATAAACGCCGGTCTTACACTTCGCATCCCGAATGGGCTCGGTGTAATGACACTCGAATCGGAAAGGGCGGGGACTATGGGCGATGCTACCATGAGCATGTCCGCAAGCGCCAAGGCTACGAAGGACCGAATCACATTCGACCTTGTAGGCCTGCCGCTCCCTGTCACGATGTGCGGCTGGGGATACGAGCTCAGGGTTCTCATGGCGAGCCAGAGAAAAGGCGTAGGACTTGACACGACAAACGGTGAAGAGTCTGGGCGTGCAATCGCCGAGAAGATCGAGGATGTGTACTTCAACGGCTCGGGAGATTTCTCCTTCGCGGGCAACACGATATACGGCCTCTGCGACTTCCCTGACAGAAACGAGTTCGACCTCTCGGGCGACTGGAGCGCGCCTGGCACGGTAGAGACGGGCGAGCCGATAATTCAAGACATTCTGGCAGGTGTCTACGAGCTTCACGAGGCCAAGTTTTTTGGACCATATATGCTCTACGTGCCGACGAATTACTACGTCAGGCTGAGCGACGACTATAAAGCTGCTTCCGACAAGTCGATACTTTCGAGAATCCTCGAAATGCCGTTTATTTCTGGCGTAAAACCAGCAGACAAGTTAATAGCGAATAACGTGGTTCTCGTTCAGATGACCTCAGATGTCGTAAGGTTGGTTATAGGCCAAGACGTAATAACCGTTGACTGGGAAGAGGAAGGTGGATACGACTTGAACTACAAGACCCTCACGATCACCGTACCGCAGATTCGCTCCGACAAAAACGGGAACTGCGGTGTAGCCCACGGCACAATCCCAGGTTAAGGAGATAACAGGACATGGGTAAATACAGACTGAAAAGTGGGTTATATAGCAGGAAAGAAGACGGAAAGAGGAAACTCTACCGCCCCGGCGACATAGTCGAAGGCGACTTCTCGGGCAATAACAAGTTCGAGCCAGTCGTCGAAGTCGAAGTTGTGCCCCCCGCCGATGAGTCCGGGGGCGACGAGACCTCGGAGACGGGCGGCAAGGGCAAGGGCAAGGGCAGCAAGAAGAAGGCTGACGAAAGCCCCGCCGATGAGTCCGGGGGCGACTAATGCCGTACACCCCTCCTTCGGCAGAGGATGTAAAGGCGATCCTCAGCAACAAAACCGCGATAAAGGACAACATTGATGATTTTATCGCGGACGCTGAGGCGGTCGTCTCCCAGATCGAGGGAGTCGGCGACGACCTCAAGCAGCGGATTTCAAAGTATCTCGCCGCTCATTTTGTCAGCTTCCCGTACCCGATAATTCGCGACTCATACGCGATAGGCGGGAACAGCGTAACGAATTACAGTCGCGGCCAACATGGGATGATGCTTGACTACACCCCCTACGGCCAGACAGCGAAGATGATGGACACGAGCGGCACCTTGGCGAGAATGGAAGCAAAGGCCAAGGAAGAGGCGAAGCAGAAGACTGCGAAGATAATGGCTTTCGGGTGATTTATGGCAGACGGACTGAGCTACGAGATTGAAGGGCTGGAAGACGTAATCAACCGCCTGTCGCCGGTCGAGGCCGAGAAGGCTCTTCGGAATGGGATGCAGGTCGCGGTGCTCAGGGGGCATAGGCAGCTTTCCGAAAACCTCACTGGGAAGATTCTCAAGAGGCGTACGGGCAGGGTCGTCTCTCCCGCGAATATGATATCAACAGAGGTTCGGTCGGACGGCGGCGAGGTGACTGGAACCATTGCTCACCTTGCGCGCTGGCGATGGAGAGGCCGACAAGGGTCATTGCTTGCGGTTCATGAGTATGGCGCGACGATAGTTCCGAGAGACCCGAAGAGGTTCCTCGTTTTTGAAGTCGACGGCAAGAAGATATTTGCCAAGAGAGTCACCATCCCCGCGAGAAAGCCAATGAGTCGAACGCTTGAGGAAATAAGGCCGAAGGTCGTCGGCGATATTCGCGAAGCCCTCAGGAGAAGGCTGAATGGCGAGCCGCCACTGGGGTCAGGAAGGTAAATATGCCAGCACTAAACGAAAACACGGTCCTTGATGGACTGAAAGGAGTTCTCGAAGGATTGACGGTCGATAATGATTACGACTTCGATGTAAAGGTCGTATCCAGAAAGGCCTTCAGCGTGGAAATGAATATCTCTCCCGAAGAGACTCCCTGCTATGCCATTGTCCCCGGCAAGGACAGCCTCGTCGAGAGGGGTACCCGGGAAGCTAGAAGGAAGCTCAACGTTCTTATCGCCGCTTACATACACGAGCAATATGACGCAGGAGACGAGGAAGAAGAGCCCGAAGAAGAGGAAGACGACGAGGAAGGCGGTATAGCAATAATCATAAGCACTTTAAAACAGAACACTCTCGACCTATTACGGCAGGCGTATGAATCGCCTGTAGACCCGATTCTTTTTGTAGAGATAGGCGACGTCGATCCTTCTATTGTCGACGAGGCAAATACGGATGCGGACTTTCTCGTATCCCTTGATTTTCACTATTTCATGTAACGGAGGCACACGAAAATGGGCAGACAAGAAGGCGGTAATTGGAGAGCGGCAATACAGAGCGGACCGGGGGTTGTCCCTGTTTTCGCTGATGCGGCATGGAAGGCTATCAAGCCCCAGGCCGGAAGCACCCTGCGAGAGACCCCGGCAAATACGGATATCGTAATCCTGACTAACGACCTCGATAAATATGGCTCGGTCGTTACTAAGAGATCGGTCGCGGGCACTATGAACCATCTTCTTGAGGCCCCGGCTGAACAGGGCGAAGCCCCTTCGATTGACGTGTATCTTCAGGGCGTATTCGGCGAGAAGATAGCCATAGCGGAGATGGAGAATCCGGCGCTCGGAAGCGGGCAGGACAAGATCGAGGTGGATGAGGTGGACGAAGACCTCGTTCCTGGCATGACGATACTGCTCAGGGTGGAGCTCGCAAGCACTGCGGTCGTAGACTGGCTGGCCGTGGTAATGGCAATAGACCTCGGCGCCATGACGGACCCGGACACGCTCACTATTTATCCCCCTCTTCCGGCTGGCGCGGATATCGCGAGCGGCTTTACCGCCATCACGGCAAGCACCCACTACAAGATGAATACTGCCTCCGTAACCAGCGTGGAACTGCCGCTCCTGGCGTTCTCTCGCCTCTACGAAGACATAGACGAATACTGGACCTGGTACAACTGCAAGGTGAATCAGCTCACGATGGATATGACGCCCGGGCAGATTCTAAACCTCGCTTTCAGCATTCTGGGCGCTGGAGAGCTGGTAGCAGACTCGCAGACCGGAACGGTTTCAATCCCGCCTCTGTCGAATCCTTTCCTGCCGCTCGGCATGAAACTCTGGATTGACGACGACGAGCCGGTATGGATTTCGAATATGAGCCTGAATTATGGTAATGCGCTCGAAGAGAAGCTGGCTCTCGAATCCGAGACGGGAATTATCGGCCATGCAGAAGGCACGAAGGATATAACCCTCGGTGTCAACTTCGAGTATGAGGACAGGGGGTATCTGGACAAGGCGAGAAACGCCACGTCGATGAAGACCTTCTTCTACGGCAAGAGGAATGTCGGAACACTCGTAGCGCCGGTCTACAGCTACTTCGCATGCTTCGGCGGGAACATGGTCCCGACGACGATAGACACGCCGGTATCCGCAAGGCTTATGAAGTATCAGCTCACGCTTTCGGCATACCGCTGGCTCACCGGCAGCGATGCGTTCTTTATGAGCTTTGTGGGCGGAAATCCACCTGAATAAAAGGAGAAACGAACCATGAGAAAGAGAGACATATTCAGCCTGCTCGTAGCCTGCCATGAGGTCACGTATGACAAGGACGGTAAGAGGCACGTCTATATCGACGAGGAGAAGTCTGTCAAGAACCTGAACGACCTGAAGAAGGCTATAAACACCCTCCCAAAGGATGTTCAGGAGGAGTTTCGGCTCACCCAGGCGCGGGTACGGATGTTCAAGCAGTCGTATCACGTGAAATACTCGCACCTGCGCGTAAAGGCGCATTCGATATACGACCCTGCGCAGTTCAAAATAAGGCGCAAGGATAAGCCGATAGAGGTTGTAACAACCGGAAATAAAGAAGCTTCTGAGGAGAAGCAAGGAGAGTAACACATGAAGTGGTTAAGCATAGATAGTTTTCAGGTCTCAGAAGATACGCCGGTAAGGACGCTCAGGGGCAGGACCAAGGCTGAAACCAAGGCCGCAAGGTTCATGTTAGAGAAGGCCCTGTCCGATAGAAGGCGCGATGTGCAGAAAGTCGCCGACCGCCGGATAGAAGAGACGAAGCAGGAGGTCGAAGCAGGTTCGATCTCCGAGGACGAAGGGAAGGATTATATCGACTCTATCCAGAAAGGCGTTCGAGCGAACGTCAAGCTCTTAACCAGCTACCTTGAGCTTGGGCTGACTATTGCGAATGCCCCCCGTGCCGCGGCATCTCTATCACTGGACGAGCAGGACGAGTTCTCGTTCCAGCTAATACGTCAGTTGATTCCCGACTTCAGCAGGGAGAAGGAATACGAGATGCTCACCGAGGGTGAGGGGCTGGATATCCAGAACAAGATTAACAAGTTCACGAATATGACTCAGGAAGAGCGGGCAGGCCTCGGTTTTTTGTCAGATTCTCCCGCTCCGAATTCCGGAAATGGTCTTGCCAAGAATGCCGGGAGCTCAAGCTCGACTCCGAAAGAAACTGCAACGGAGTAATTGAAAATCCGGACTTCCGAGTTCGTCTCGGCGGGCAGGAATACAACTACTGTCCGATGCGGAAGTATGGAGAGGTGATACGAGACCCCTTCGCGGAGCGCGCCTGGAGTTTTTATAACTGGCTTCAAGGTGGGCTACTTCATGTAACCATTTCCGAATTTGAAAATATGGATCAGAAGCTTTTCGACGGCTTCAACGTTCTTTCCTCGGAATCCTCGCGCATTCAGGAAGAGGAAAAAGAGATGATGGATTCGGGGAGGCGCGATTTAACAGGCGAGCACGGCAGGGTCAGAAATTAGTCACGATACGCGCGCATGCAGGCGGAGAAGTAAATGTCGTATTTGAGTTCGTTGCAAGGAACAGCTTTATCGCAATACCCGGCCTCACAGGCCTTCTCTTTGCAAGCGGCTTCAGCTTTTTCGATTGTGATATACGAGCCAGACCGCTTTTGCATCTTCGCTCCTTCTTTGAAACCGGCATTGAGAATGTCCATGCCTGATTCAGCGCGCACGAAAACAGGAACTAAAAGTGAAGCAAAAAGCGTTAGAAGAAATATTCGTTTCATAGAGTTCACCTGGCAGATCGAAAAACTTGCATGCAAGTTGAAAAAAATATGTCGAATCGGAGTTCATTGCAGCGATTTTCCTTCTCACAGTATCCAGAGGCGCATGCTTGTTGCTTGCACTCCGTTTCTGCTTGTTCTAAAGAGAGAGGTGGAAATGGTTTTGATGAGAGTTCGTAACCAACTTTGAAAGCATCGTCGTATATTTCCATTCCCGTTTTGGGAGAGGCTTCGAAAGGGAGAAATAGGCAGGAGATGATAAGAACAAACACGACAAGCGACAATCTCATAATTTGAAATTTAATAACTAATCCCGGAGAAGTCAAGAAAATGGCTGAAGATATAAAAATCCGAATTGCCGCCGAGACCGAGGAAGCCAAGCGAAAACTGAAGGAGCTTCAGGACTCCTTTAGGGCCATAGACCAGCATGTCAAAATGGCAGGCTCCGGAGCTGGATCGCTCGGCGCCAGTCTAAGAGCGCTTGCGCCGGCCGCCGGAGTTGCCGCCCTGGGCATCGCGGCCATCGTCACAGCCGCCGCAGCTACAGCCGTAGGTCTTTTTAACCTTACAAAAGGCGTGGCGACGACAGGCGACGAACTTGCCAAGACCGCCCAGAAGCAGGGCATAGCCATAGACACCCTGAGCGAGCTGAAATTCGCCGCCGACCTTGCGAATGTCTCCTTCGACAGCCTTACCCTTGGATTTAAAAACCTGAACGTAGGTATATCCGACGCTATAGCTGGAAAAGCGGGAGAAGCTCCTGATACCCTCCGCGAGATAGAGGTTGAGCTTACTAACATCGACGGCTCGGCGCGGAGTACGAGCGACATACTACTCGACCTTGCCGATGTCTTCGCTGTTATGGAGGACGGCGCTGATAAGACCGCTCTTGCGGCTTCCATATTTGGAAAGCGCTCCGGCCCGGAACTAATTCCACTTCTCAATGAAGGACGCCGCGGGATAAAGGCCTATCAGGACGAAGCCCGGAGGCTCGGCGTAGTCTTCGATAAGGACCTGGGCGATTCCTCCGAAAGGTTCATGGACTCGCAGACGAGGGTTAAGTACGCGCTCGACGGCGTGAAAATGACCATCGCCCGAGAGCTGATGCCCGTTTTTGCAGACATTAATAACAGCACAGCCGAGTGGATTGGAAAGAACCGCGAGCTGCTCTCACAGGATATTAAGGGTTTCCTCGAAGGGATGATCAACTTCGGAACGGCGGCATGGAAGACCCTACAGCCGCTGGCTGAAGCCGTATGGTCGATAGCGAGCGGCCTGGCGCGAGGCGTGGCTGTTATAGCCTCTATCCCCGAAGGGCACTTCGATTTCATATTCGAGGCGGCCCTGCAGAATAGTCAGAATCTCAACGAGTCAACCAAGAACTACAATGAAGCCGTGCAGCAGGTCAATGAAGCCGGAGGCGTCGTAGATCAGATTGCGGGCAGCATATTCGGCGCATCCGAGAAATAACGGAAGGCTCTTGAGGCGAGCTTTGCGGGAGTCAAGCAGCAGGACCGGGAGATTATTCAGTCGATAGAGAGTCGGAAGGAGGCTGAAGAGGCCGCCTCCGAGACCCAGAAGATTTTAACCAATGTAGTAGACCTTTATGTTGAATCCCTCGGTGCTGTACCCGGAGCCATCGAAGCGGCATACAAACCCCTTACCGAGGAAGAGCGGCAGCTAAAAGAGAATATAGAGGCCAGAGAGAAGCACCTGAAAACCCTCGGCCTCGAAGGCGAGGCGCGTATTCAGGCCGAAGCCCAGATGCTGCGTGAGCAGGGCATTCGTGAAGAGGAGATACAGCGTTTTGTAGAAGTAGAGCGCCGGATTGAGGCTCGCACGAAAGCTACGAAGGCCGGCACCGCGGCAGAGAAGGAATCGGAGAAGACCGCAAAAGAGCTACAGAAGACGCGGGAGGATACAGCGAAGTCCCTCAACGAGGAGATTGCATCCCTTGAGGCTCAGATTGTTCTCTTCGACGCTTCGGCTGAACAGATTATAGAATACGAGGCGGAGACCCTAAAGGCCAAAGTCGCAACCGATGCCCTGACAGACGCCTTCGATCCTCAAATAGATAAGATCGCAGAACTCAAGAAGGAACTCGAAGACCTGAACCTGGAAGAGAAGCTCGGCGGGGATTTGGCTGCTCTTCTGGCATCCCAGCTCACCGAAGCCGAGCAGCTTTATCTGGAATTCAGCCAGAGCGTAAACACTATCTACCTAAACAAACTCTCTCCGGAACGAACGCAAGAGTTAATTGCCAAACAAAAAGCGATACTCGACAAAGGTATCGCCGAACTAAACAAGGCGACTATTGAGCAGGAGCGCCAGGCCTACATCGAGCGCCTTAAAAATTCGGACTCCTTCTTCGATCAACTCAAGGTCGGCTATCTCGAATTCGCAGACTCGGTCGAGAATAACGGCGAGCTCGTATCCCAGTTCTTCGCGAATACGCTCACGGAGATGGCCCAAAACTTCTCCGACTTCTTCTATAACGCCGTGACCGGGAAGTTCGAGGACCTTGTCGACGTCGCAAAGAGCGCCTTCGATGCGATCCTGCGCTCGTTCCTCGATATGGTCTCCGCTATAGCTACGAGGCAGATAGTGATCTCCATCGCCGGGGCATTCGGCGTGGATACGAAGGGAGCGAAAGCGACCGACGCGCTCGGCTTAGGCAAGGATGCTCTCGGCATGGCGGGGGGCGCTTTCGGGCTCGGAGGCGGGGCCGCGGCCCTCGGCGGTACTGCTGGCGCGGTTGCAGGCGGCGGTATGCCCCTTATAGGCATGGGGGCTTCACCGCTCGTGGCGGGGCAAATAGCGACTAACGCGGGCGGTGGCATCCTTGCAACTATAGGCGCGGCGGCTCCTTATGTGGGAGCAGTTCTTGCAGCTGCGGCGCTGGCCTATACGTTCCTCGGACCCCTTCTCGAAAAGACTCCACGCATAGATATAGACTTCGACTCCATACAAACCGAGATGGGTCGCCGGGCCGCCGTCGTCGAGGAATTTCTCGATGACGACTTCTTCATGGACAATATCGGGCAGGTCAGCGTCAAACGCAAGGCCGGCCTCGGGCTCGGGGGCGACGAGAAAATACTCGAGCTCATTCAGGACCGCATAGAAGAGACGATTGAAGGGTTACAGGATATTATCAGCCGCCTCCCTTCCGATATGTACGAAATCCTGAACGAGACGCTTCTTAACGCCGATATAGATATAGAGACCGTAATCGGAGAAGAGCGCCTTCTGGAGTTCGACGCCAAGGGGAAGAAGATTGCCGAGAAGTTCCAGGCGTTCATCGAGGGGGAGCTCCCCGCGAAGTTCTTCGCATCAATAAGGGAATCGTTCTTCGATCCGGCATTCCAGGCTCTGGGCGTATCAGGTGAAGCTACGCAGGGCTTGATTGACCAGTTCCTCGCCGATATGGAGGCCGCGGGGAGCAGGGAGGAAAGGGCAGTCATAGGGCAGGAGTTCCTAAACACGTTCTCAGCCTTCGTGGACGCCTTTAATATCGTCGAGGGGAATTTCGGAGATGCGATAGGGCAGGCCCTCAACAGCGTAGAGGCGCTTTCTAAAGAGCTTGGATTCAATGCCGTGCCGTCTCTCGATGAAATGACCGTATCCCTCCGGGAAATGATAAAGAACGCGGAGATAGACCCGGAAGTCCTCGCCAACTTCGTCGAGCTCAGAAACCAGCTGCTTCAAGTGAAATCCGCCCTGGCTGACTCAATCTCCGGCCTCGTGGATTTCATAGATCAGTTAAATGCAAAGGTAGTCGGGCTCGGCGGGGCGGCTGTAGATGTAGGATACGCCCTAGACGAAGCCATAGCCTCCATCATGCAAACCCTTCAGCAGGAGGACTTGTCCCTTGAAGAGAGAGAGGCGCTATTAAGGCAGCTCGACGGGCTTGTGGACCAGTGGGTCGACGGGCAGACGGCAAGCCAGCAGGCGGTATGGCAAGAGCAGCAGGCCGCAGCGCAAGAGGCGGCAAAGGCTATCGCCGATGCTCAGAGAGAGGCAATCCAGGGCCAGGTATCGGCGCTGGAGCGCGAGAAGGAGATGATCGCCGAGGTCGGCAGGGAAAGGCTCGATGCGCTAAACGAAGAGCTCCAAGCAGCGCAGAACCTCTTCTCCATTGCCGAGAACATAGGCAAGAACATTCAGGACCTCCTCCTCGGCCCCGGAGGCATAGAATCCCCCTTCCAGAGGCTACAGAGGGCTCAGGGCGAGCTCGATTCGCTCCAAGCAAGGTTCGCAGGCTCTACCGGCGATGAAAGGGCAGGGCTCGCGACAGAGATTCAGGAGCTACTTAACACCGTGCTCTCCATAGGCGGGGAGACGTTCGAGAATACGTCCCCCGAGTTCAGGGATACGTTCAGGCAGGTTATTAACGAGCTCGGCTCCCTCAAGGACCAGGTCGAGCCCACGAAATCGATAGAACAGATCAATCAGGAGATAGCAGACCTTACCAAGGTTAATGAAGCGAACCTGAGATCGATAGACGACCGGCTCGAAACACTACGCTCCCAGGCTCAGTCGATCGGGCAGGAGACAGCCGCAGCAAGTCAGCAGGCGTTCCAGCTAGACGAGGCGACTGTGGCAGAAGCAAGGGAATATTACGAGTATATCCAGCAAGAGGCCCAGACAGCGCTCGACGCCCGGCTTGCCCAGCTTGCCGAGCTGGGTATAGAGACGAACGGGGCGCTCTCTGCCGGAGAAGCGATAGCCGCGGAGCAGCTCGTTACCCTGAGAGACATACATACCGCGTTACTAAGCAGCATCGAAGGCGACGGGCAGACAAATTTAACGAACATGGTCAATCCGTCGACGGGAGCGGTCGAGACAGCCACCGGGCCGATAAACTTCAACCCCTTCTCGCCGTTCAGTGTCATCCCGGCCGCTACGGGCTTCGAGGGGATAGTGAACAAGGCGCAGATGTTCCTTGCCGGAGAGGCGGGCCCGGAGCACGTCAGCATCACTCCGATTGCGGATATGGCGAAAGGCGTCCCGACCTACATAAGCGACATGGTAGACAGGCTCGGGGGGCATATAGGCCAGCTTGCCGACAGGGCGATGGCCCCAGCACCGATAATGAATCTCTCGCTGAACCTTCAGGGGGCGACGTTCGGCTCGCCCGAAACTGTGAGGGAGTTCGAGAAGACTCTGAACAGATTTGAAGAGAAGATAAAGCGCGAAGTAATGAAGGATATGGTTCAGAACCCTGCCACGAAACGGTATCTCAAGGGGAGGGTCGGATAATGCCTGATACGTGGATAAGGGTATGCCGGGACTTCATCGATTACGACATTGAGGACTTCGATTCTGAAGATTCCGCATGGCCTTGGGAGGATATGAAAAAATACGACTATCAATTCCGTGGCGGGAAGGCGACCGGGTCCGCGGCGGAGGTCATTGTCCTCGACCTCGGAGAGGCGAAGGAACTGAACCTCTTCGCGCTCTATAACGTGAACTTCGCCTCCTATGCGATCCTTGGGAACACGACGCCGGATATGACGACGCCCGCTTACGATTCGGGCGCGATTACGGTCAATCAGAATAAGGCCACAGAGCGTTACGTCTCCGTTGTGAACCCGCAGGATTACGCAGCCTTCGATTACAGGTACGTCGCGCTTGAGATTCCCTCCGGGACGCCCCTCGACGGAAGCTCCCAGCACTTCGTTGGAAATCTCGCAGTCTCGGAAGACGCAGAATCATTAATCGGAAATACATCGCCGGGGCTTCAGTTCAGAACCCCGAGGCCGAGGCAGGATGTGCAAATGCTTTCGGGCGCTCCGAGGTCGATCAACAGAGGTCCGAGACTCGCCGAGCTTGTATTCACACGGCAGGTGTTGAGAACGTCGGAATATTGGGAGCAGGTCTGCAAATATTTCCTGACGCTGGATACGGACAATGTGCTTCTGTTTGAATTCAACGGCCTGTTGCTGGA
Organism: Candidatus Dadabacteria bacterium; assembly: GCA_020054175.1. Lineage (GTDB taxonomy): Bacteria > Desulfobacterota_D > UBA1144 > Nemesobacterales > UBA2774 > JADLGH01. The sequence continues at coordinate 1,212 of JAGVLR010000186.1, read as the reverse complement.
GGGGGGAGGTTCGAACGAGGAGTATGCGTTCTTTGTTAAAGGGACGAGCGACCCGATGTACACCCTCCAAAACCGGGGGGTCGCAGACCTCTCCGGGATCGCACTTAAGGAGGTTGGGTAGATGACCGAATCCGACTTCCATATAAAGCCCGAGGAGTTCGAGCGCGGCTACTGCCAGCACTGCGGGGAGACGGAGAACATACAAATAGAAACTTGCCATCTGCGTTGCCTTGCGTGCGGTAACGTCTCGGGTGGCTGCGGAGACTGAGAAATAATGGGATACGAGTTAGAACTAGACGACTGGAAGAAGGAATCGCGTGAGCGCGTCGAAGAAGCGCTCCAGAAAGGGAACAGGCTTCATCCTTCGTTCTCCGGCATGCAGACACAAGAAAACCTGGCCGCCCTTGAGCGGGTGCGGGAGGCGTTGCAGGAGGCTTCTCATGGCCGAGCGGAAAAGGATTATAAGTAGCTGTCATTACGTCAATTCTTTGTAGCATTTTCATTCTCATTTTTCGATTCGCGAATAGCGAATGGAGGTCATAATGCAAAGCGCAAAATTTCCAAAGTTTCGCGAGAAGGTAGCCCAGGGGCAAATCAACCTTCTCACCGACACTATTAAAATCGCAATCATAGACATAAACGCCTGGACCTTGCTCGCAATATCCGGGGCAACGAACGCCGGACCCATCGTCATTACGACCGGCTCGGCGCATGGCCTTGTCACTGGCGACGAGGTCTTTATCTGGGGTGTGGCCGGCAACACGGCCGCGAACGGGTATTGGAAGGTCACGGTGCTTACGACGACGACCTTCTCCCTCGATGGCTCGACCGGGAACGGCGCATATAGCGCGGGGATGGACTTCGTTATCAAACTGAATTCGTTCGAATTCCTCGGGGATATAGACGCCGGGGCGAGGGTCGCTCTGTCGGGAGCGCTCACCGGGAAGGCTATTACGAGAGGATATTTCACCTCAGCAACGCCTCTCTGGAGCCTTCCGAACGGCAATACTGTAGAGCTCGTTGTCTGGTTCAAGGACACCGGCAATGTCGCTACGAGCCCACTCTGCGCCGTCGGCGCAATTATCTCGGTCACCCCGATAGACCCGGACGGCTCCGCAAATCTTGTGATGAATGTATCGAACTTCCATTTCAGGGTGTAGGAGAATTTAGTTGGCCTTTCCACAGGTCTTATCCCTAACAGAATCCACTTTC
>JAGVLR010000018.1 GCA_020054175.1 Candidatus Dadabacteria bacterium | reverse complement strand
GGGGAAGGAAAATATTCGGAAGGATCGAATGAGGAATGGCTGCGTACTACCTGCTACGTCTGATCTCCGCGGACGTAGTCTGTGCACCTAGTCTGATTTTTGATGTGTACAGAGCTTGAGACTCTTAGCAAGGTCCGCACGGCAGGTGTTAAAGACCTTATTCCTTGCTACGCCGGTTTCCGGCAGGCGTGGCCTGCGCGTACTTGAATGTGACTATGCTGCAGGCGGGGCAGCGGTAGGCGTGGAGCTTCGCGCGTTTTAACAACGACGACGTGCCGGGGAGGCCGCTTGTGATCGTGGGCATGCCGATGGGGTCGTCCCTGTCGCGCCACGGAATGCCGGCAGGGGCGGGGATATAGCCTTCCGTCATTTCGGCACCGCAGCGGGGGCAGCGAGGCTTGCCCGGCGGGAGGCCGAGATCAGTCGTGAGCGCGACGGGATTTCCGGGAGCCGGTTTTCTGAACGACCTGTAGACGTGAACCGTGAAACCGGCCGCGAGCAGGAGAAGCGTGCCCGCGACACCCATCATCGACATCAGAACCGTGCGCGACGCCGAAAGGCTGTCGGGGAGCGTGCAGACGGAAGGGTCTGACGGGAGATATGTCACGACGATTTTATCGCGCCGGACGAGGACGTCGTACGTGAGTTTGGAAACCGTGAAGGAGCATAGGGGCGGCTCTTCGCCCTCCGGCATCGGGGTGTCTATACTGACGAAGACGCGATGTATGTCGGACGGGTTTGTGACGCTCGTCCGCGAGAGCTCGCCGTCGTCTTTTTCGACGGCTTTCATGACTACCACGGCGACGGCTTCCTTTCCTTCGTCGTAGAGGCGCTGATGGTCGAGATAGTCGCCGGAGTATGCTCCGACGGCCCCGAGCGCGACGCCGGAGAGGAGCAGGATTACAAGAACCGGGACTATTAGCTCGGATTTATTTTTCATAAAGTGGCGCGCACGGCGCTATTTCGCGGGCATCGTGAATATGTTTTCCGAGACGCCGGAGTTGACGACGACCGAGCCGACGCGGAGCTCTTCCGTGGGGGCGTCGCCTTCCTTGTCGAAGAGGAGGCGGAAGGGGATGTAGAGGCCGGAGGTGTTGCGGTAGTCGTCGAAACGCGTTTGTACCGTGGAACTTTTGCCGTCGACGTTGAAGACGCCGACCGCCTGGACGGGGCGGAATGTTTCAGGATCGAGGAAGTAGTATTGCAGATTGCCGGAGGGATAGGTGACCTTGATTACGTAGGTGTTTCGGTCGCCGACTGTCTTCCGGCCGTCGAGAGCGACCTTGAGATTCTTGTTCTTGTAGCCGACGAGCGGGCCTTCGATGTCGCACTTGTCGCCTAGGTAGTCGGTGCGGCCTTTGTCGAGCTTTACGGGGCCCGGCGAAGTCGAATGCGGATTTTTCTCCCACGCCGAAGAGCCGTCGAACGCCTGTATTACAACTTCTTCCCTGATGGTGTATTCGACGCGGCACTTGTCGGGGCGCATGTATTCGGCGGCCGTCGGGATTTTCTGGTCCTGAGTGTGAATGACGCCTTCCATGACCATCGTGTCGACTTTTTGCCATGCGGCGAGCCCGCCGATGGCGTCGTAGTATTTCGCGAGGACTTCGTCGAGAGAGAGGGGCTCGGTTTGCGCCGGGGAGGCGTCGGACCGGGCGAGTGAGAGAGGGGGCGCGGCTATGATAGTTATAAGGAATAGAAGTGTTATGGTGAGGGATTTCATGTGTTGGCGCTGCGCTCCTTTTGCCTTTGGGTGTCGGGAAAAGGATATAGCATGTGGGGGGAAAGGCAATCTATACGACGTAGCAAAGCATCCTGAATTAGGTGCAGGCTAAAAGCTGGACTACAAAGGCAAAGGACTTCTACTTTTCCTTGATGAAAAGCACACAGAGTGTGGTTTTAGATCGTGGCGGCTTCCGATTCCATAGCGCTGGAAGCACGTCGGATGATAATAGCAACGACTCTGCTACTTCGATTGCCAGCGGGCGCTGCCCGCGACGGGGAAAAATTGTGCTAAAAATCATCGTTCCTTCGCTAAATCTTATTTTTCTGATTGATTCATAAGGTACCCCCTCACCCTTTATCCCTCTCCCGCATCGGGGAGAGGGGAAAGTAAGGTAGGTCGGATTTTTAACGCTCATTCACTCGATTATCTCGACGAAGCAGGGAAGGTGATTCAAGTGAAGGGACGCACGAGCACTGCTTTGAATTGAGTACTTCCCTATGCCGGAATCCTGCGGGCGTGGCCCGCCCAATTTTGACAGCTCGGAGGGGTATTGCTTCGCCGCGTGGCGAAGCAATTTGATTATTGGACCGAGCTGCGCCGGTCGCCAGCGGAGGCTCTTCGCTAGGATTCGGGGCTGGCGAGGCGTTTGTAGGCGAGGTCGATGTGGATTTGCCACGGGGCGAGCTCGGGGTGCGATGAGACGAGGGCGGCGAGCTCGTCGATTTTGTCGCGGCGGCCCTGGAAACTCCAGATCTTCGCGCCGAGCTCTACGGCGGGGAGAGTCGAGATGTCGAATTCGCCGAAGTCGAGCCTCGCTTTTTCGATGACGGAGGGGATGAGGGGGAGGGAGAGGGTGCAGTATTTGAGGACCATGTCGTTGTAGCCGTTGCGGACGTTTTCGGTGATGAGGTTGAGGTAGTAGTAGTATTTGTCGACGTCGGCTGTGAGTGATTGGGTTGGGTTTGTCATGGCGGTGTCTCCGATAGAAAAATATAAATGTGTGTGGGAGAAAGGCAATTTCCTGAGAATGAGTGGGAAGGAAAAAGATGAGATTTCTCGCGTGCGCTCGAAATGACAAAGAATAAAAGCTAAATCCCCCGTACCCCTCCGGCTTCGTGAGGCTTCGCCGCGACAGGCCTTTTTCTAAGGGGGTGAAAGGCAAAAGCAAAGGCTGGATTCCCGACCCGGCTTCGCCAACAGGCTTTCAGGCTTCGCATGGCTACGCCCCGACAAGCGCCGCGGCAGGTACAAGCTTGATACTAAAGTAGGCAGGTTTGGAGCTGTACTGGATAAGCGCTTGTGCGTAAATCAACGGCGTCCGATTCCTCGCTCGCTCGGAATCGT
>JAGVLR010000196.1 GCA_020054175.1 Candidatus Dadabacteria bacterium | reverse complement strand
TTAAAGTTAAATCCTTCATGACAAAACCCCCCTGTAAGTGGTTTGATTTAAAAATATTAACTTATTTCACGGGTCCGAAGCACTCTTTTTTTCACCGGGCCTACAGGGTAAGATGCCGGCCCGATAGTGAAGTTTCGCTCGGCCGGGAAAAATCTCTTCGGCCTTGAATTAAATCGGCGCTAGACTATTATCTTCCCGGTAAATAAATCCGGCCCTGAGGACGCTCATATGCCCGGCTCTCCAAAGCCTCTTTCGATAATACCGGTTCCGGGGATGCCCGAAATAAATCCCGGGGACGACCTCGTTCAGATTCTCTCCCGCGCAGCCGGAGAGGCCGGTATCTCCATAGAGGAGGGCGACGTGGTCGTGTTCGCCCAGAAGGTAGTGTCGAAGGCCGAAGGGCGTATCGTAGACCTTAATGAGGTCGAACCTTCTCCTTTCGCGGAAGCCGTCGCGAAAAACTTCGGCAAAGACCCGCGCCTCGTCGAGGTCATTTTTTCCGAAACGACGAAGGTCATCAGGATGGACCAGAGGAAACCCGACAAGGGGAGGCTAATAGTCGAGACGAGGGGCGGGATCATATCCGCCAACGCCGGCGTCGACGCGTCGAACGTCTCGGGAGGGGACCGCGTTACGCTTCTGCCGATCGATTCGGACGAATCCGCGAAAAAACTGGCCGAGGGCATAAAACAGGTCTTCGGCGTAGAAGCGGCAGTCATAATCACGGACACCGTCGGGAGGCCGTGGCGCGACGGGCTCGTGGACATAGCCATAGGCTGCCACGGCATAAAGGCCTTGAGAGACCTCAGGGGAGGGCGCGATGCCAAGGGTCTCCTTCTTATAGCGACAGTCATGGCCGACGCCGACGAGCTGGCCTCGGCCGCAGGCCTCGTGATGGAAAAATCGTCGTCGGTTCCCGTCGTCATAATAAGGGGCTACGAGTACCAGAAGGGCGGGACAGGCGCGCGGGAGCTGATAAGAGATCCCGAGGAAGATCTTTTCAGGTGATGCGTTCATCTGACCCCAAAGACGAATGAGCGCCCCATGTTCATTCACAAGCCGCGTGTACCCCATTTCACGCCGGTGATATAATTAGCTCACCGATGGAGCTCTTTTCGAGATTGACAGGCAGCGCCCTCTTCTCCGCCGTATTCATATTCCTCGTTTCGTTCGCGATTTACTCCCCCTCGCTGAAGCACGATTTCGTCTGGGACGACGTCGAAGTCATAGCGAAGAGTAACGTTTCTTTCGATGCTTCGAACATCGCGGGCGTAGTAGTGCCGGGCATCGAGAAGAATAAAAAGGAGCGTTACTACAGGCCCGTCGTTTATACCTCCATGGTTCTCGACAACGGCCTCTGGGGTGTCTCACCATTCGGTTTTCACCTGAGCAATTTATTGATGAACGCCATAGCCGCCGTGCTCTTTTATTTCGCGGCGCTTCTCGTATTGCGGGAGCTTTCCGGAGGCGGCAGGGAGGCGGCCTTTTTGTCCGCGCTCCTCTTTTCGCTCTATCCGATGCACGTCGAATCTGTTTCCTGGATAGCGGGGAGGACGGACGTTCTCTGCGCGCTCTTTTTCTTCCTGGCCTTCGTCGCTCACATCCTCTCTTACAGGAATCTTTTATTTCTCGTAATAACGGCGCTCTCATTCGCCCTCGCCCTTATGTCGAAGGAGGTGGCCGTCGCGTTCCCGTTTCTCGCGTTGGGCTACGACCTCATTACTCGCAGGCTCGGCGGAAGGTCGAACATTCTCAGGTACGCCGTATATACCGGGCTCCTTCTGCTCTATATCTATTTAAGGGGAAGGGCCTTCGCCAATATCCCGGAAATACCGGGGACCGGGATCGAAGCCGGAGCGTCAACCGGCGCGGGGTTAATCGGCGCTTATTCCGGCTACATGAAGACTATCCTCGGGGCGTATATGCTTTATTTAAACAAGCTCGTTTTTCCATTCGACTTCAACGCTTTCATCACCAGCATTCCACTCGGCGCGGTATACATCGCCTCGGCTGTAGTCGTCACGGCTGCGCTGGCGGTAGTAAGCGCAGTGTCACTGATCAGAAAGGAAAACGTAACGGCTTTTTCAATATTCTGGATTCTGCTTACGCTCGGACCTTCGGCGATAATATCGATTTTCGGGATAGCCTCGACGCCGGCAGCCGAGCGCTATCTCTACATCCCCTCGGCGGGATTCTGCCTGCTTCTCGGATACTGGATTTTCCGCGTGTCGGAGCATCCAAGGTACAGACATGCGGCTGTCGCGCTGGCGATAGTCGTCGTGGCTCTCTACGCGGTTTTCACGTACCAGAGGCAGGCTGTGTGGAAAGACGACCTTTCGCTCTGGAGCGATACGTCGATAAAGTCGTTCAGCCATCCGCTGCCTCATTCGAACTACGGACTCGCACTTTCCAAAGTCGGCGACAGCGAGGCGGCTCTCAGGGAGTATAAGATTGCCCTCTCTCCCGAGATGAACGACAGCCCGAGGGGAAAGGCCGTCACTGCGAATAATGCCGGTCTCGAATATCTCCAGATGGAGCGTTACCCGGAAGCCGAGAGATGGTTTTTAAAGGCCCTCGAATTCGACAAGGGCTACGGAAGGACTTACTACCATCTCGGACTCATAAACTATATCAAGGCAGACGTTACGGGCTCTCCGGAAAGTCTCGCCGACGCAGAGCGGTATCTTAAGAAAGTTTTCGAGCACTATTACACGTTCGGGCGCGCGAACCTCATACTCGCCAAGGTTTATATGAAAATGGGGGAGCGCGATAAGGCTGTTAAAGAAGCGGAAACGGCAATAAAAACAGGGCTTCCTCCCGCGCTACTGAAAGAGGCCCAGGATATTCTGGTGATAGATGATGAGAGTGGTAAGAACGAGCCAGAATAGAACGCAGAGCAGGAGATGAGGGTCGCGGAGGAGGGAGTCGGTCGGGTCCCCGCTTATCGAGCTCTGAACAAGATATATATATCTAAGCACCCCGTAACATGCTAATGGAACCGTTATCAGAAATATCTTCGAGCCCGTCTCGATTGCGTATATCGCGTAGGTTACTATAGCCGTCGTGGCGAATATCGTGATCGCCTGATCCAGAAAATTAAGCCTGTATCCCGAGAGGGATTCCCTGAACGCTCCCGGGTCGTCTTCGGCCGCCGAGAGCTCGTAACGCCTCTTGCCGAGAGCAAGAAGTAACGAGAGCAGAAACGTCGTCAGGAGGAGCCAGTTGGAAACGACTGTCCCGGATGCAATGCCGCCCGCCTCTATCCTCAGCACGAATCCTGTCGCTATGACAAAGCAGTCTATCAGCACGAATCTCTGAAGGTAAAAGGAGTAAAGGAAGCTGAGGGCGATATAGGCTATTATGATCAGCAGGAACCCGGCACCGAGCCAGAGAGAGATGACCGCCGAAAGGGCGAACGTGATTACGGCTATTACTACCGATTCCGCTGTTCCTATCTTCTCCGACGCCAAGGGCCTCAGTCTTTTTTTCGGGTGCAGCCTGTCGGACTCGAGGTCGACGATATCGTTCACTATGTACCCGGCCGAAGAGGCGAGCGAAAAAGCGGCGAACGCAAAAAACATGATGAAGGCCATGCCCCAGCCTGTATAAAGAACGCCCCCGAAAAACGGCGGCGCGAGCACAAGGAGGTTCTTGACCCACTGGTGAGGCCTCAGGAGAAGAACGATATCCTGAAAGAAGGGGGACATTCAACTAAGCATTCTACTATTTTTATACGATATAGAAAAGCCTCTCATCGGATAGGTATATTAGATTCATGACCGGAGGCCAATCCCCCATGTTCTTAAAAATCGCCCACCGCGGGGCGAGCGCGTACGAGCCCGAGAACACGATCCGCTCGTTCGAGAGGGCGATAGAGATGAAGGCGGAGATGGTAGAGTTCGACGTGAGGCAGTCGCTCGACGGCCGGCTCGTAGTGATTCACGACGCCAAAGTCGACAGAACGACCGACGGAAAGGGGCCCGTTTCGGAGAAAACCCTTTCCGGTCTTAAAGAGCTCGACGCCGGGAAGGGCGAAAAAATTCCCTCCTTTGAAGAAGCGCTCGACGCCTGCGCCGGGAAGACGAGGCTCGTAATCGAGCTCAAGGAAAACGGGATCGAGGAAAAGGTCCTGAGTGCGATAAACGCGCGCGGTCTTAAGGATGACGTGTTCATCGTCTCATTCAACCGGTCGCGGCTCCGGCTCGTGAAAACCCTCGATCCCGGTATAAGAACGGGGCTCATACTGTTCGCATCCGTCGACCCGATTTCTCTCGCCGAGAGGTGCGGCGCCGACGCGGTTGCGCCTTTCAGGTGGTTCGTAACGAAGGGATTCGTGGAGAAGGCGAGGAGCCGGGGCCTCTATACGTTCACCTGGACAGTGGACGACGACGGCAAGGCCAGGGCGCTCCGGGATATGGGCGTAACCGGAATAGTGACGAACAGGCCGGATATTCTGGCGGCGGGCTAGCGTCTAAATCCTCACTTTGCCAGTAACGCCGCAGACCCGATAGCCATCAGCACCCCGGCAATCTCTTTGGGGCCGAGCCTCTCTCCGAGAAATACAAACGCCAAAAGTACCGTAAGCGCGGGGTAGACGGCTGTGAGCGGCACTGTCACCGAAAGCTTCGCGTACTTCAGCGCCGCGATGAAAAGCACTGTGCCTAT
>JAGVLR010000019.1 GCA_020054175.1 Candidatus Dadabacteria bacterium | reverse complement strand
GTAATCCCGGTCAGGTAATTCGACCCGAACAAGCGGACGAGACCCGTCGTATAAGGCACCCATACGCTATCGTCCTGATCGCCGCCCCACGGCGCGGCGCCCTTGGAGTCCATAACGCCGATAATTTCGAACGGAATATTGCCGACGAGGACAAACTTGCCTACCGGGTTCTCGCCGTTGGGGAATAGTGTATTCGCGACCGTCGATCCGAGAACGATCACAGCCGTGTAGGAGTTGATATCGGCCTCGGTAAAAAATGTGCCCCGTTCGACCTTCCAGTCCCGCGCAAGCGGAAAACCGGCCCCGACTCCTTCCACGGTAGTCGCATAATCGATATTCCCCGAGCGTAAGGTTTTACGGCCGCTCCGCGCCGGCACAACCGTCACGATATTATCGAGACTCTCGTCTATAGCCTTTGCGTCGCTAGGCACGAGAGTCGCGATGTCGCCCGACGAGCGTATACCCGCGCCGCCCGGCCGAACGTATAAAATATTGGTGCCGAGAGAGCTGATACTCTCCAGGACATTCCGCTTGCTCCCTTCCCCGACCGCGAGCATTGTGATCACTGCCGCCACGCCTATAATAATGCCGAGCAGTGTGAGCGCGGTCCGGAATATATTCACCCTCAAAGACCTGAGAGCCATTTTGACGGACTCCATCGTCTCCACTGCCAGGGTGGCGGCGCCGTGCTCGCCAGGCCGGGCGGCGTTTGAAAGAGCTTCCGTTTTTTCGACGGGACCGTCGTCCCGCACAATCCTCCCGTCTTCGAGACGTATCTGCCTCTGCGCGTAGCCGGCGACTTCTTCTTCGTGAGTGATGATGATAACAGTGCGCCCTCTTTTGTTAAGCTCCTTCAAAAGGGCCAGAACTTCTTCGCTGCTTTTCCTGTCCAGGGCTCCCGTCGGCTCGTCCGCCAGTATAACTGGCGGGTCGTTCATCAATGCCCGCGCCACTGCCACCCGCTGCTGCTGCCCTCCCGAAAGCTCGTTCGGGCGGTGGTCGAGCCGCTCTCCGAGCCCCAGCTCCGTCAGCAGCTTCCGCGCCCGCTCCTTTCTTTTCCACCCCTCCATGCCGGCGTAGAGCGCCGGAATTTCCACGTTCTCCTCGGCATTGGCCGTAGTGAGGAGATTGTAGCGCTGAAAGATGAATCCGAACGTATTCCGCCTGAGGCCAGCCAGCTCGTCCGGCGACAGCTTCGACACATCCTTCCCGGAGACCTCATAGAAACCGTCCGTCGCCGTGTCCAGCATGCCGACGATATTCATAAGCGTGGACTTTCCCGAGCCTGACTGGCCCATGATCGCGACGAATTCGCCGGGATAGATTTCGAGGCCGACGTCCTCAAGCGCCTTGACTGTCGCGTCCCCGCTGCCGAAATAGCGCTTAACTCCTTCCAGTCTGATATGTGGTTCCGCCATTTATATCCTCATGCGAGCGCCACGGCCTTCAGCTTGGGCAGGAGCCGCTTTGACATTTTCGACGACACGGTCCCCTACGCTGAGACCGTCGACTACCTCGGCCTGCGTACGGTCGGAGAGCCCGATGATAACGGTCTTGGTAACCGGCCCGGATGGCGTCACGACTTTTACCTCATACGCCTGGCCCTCTCCGCTATCAGACTCGGGCACGCGATTGCCCAATGCGCTTATCGGGATGATCGGCACGTTTTCCGCAGTGGCAAGCACGAAAAACGTCTGGGTCGTCATACCCGGCAGAAGAACGTGATCTTCGTTGCCGACGTCTACGAGCACACTATAGAGCACGACGTCGTTGATTTCTTCCGGCGTGGGCAGGATCTGGCGAACTTTCCCTTCCCAGCGCCTTCCTCCGGAGCCGAGGGTCGTAAAATACATCGGCACGTCTACGTGCAGTTTCATCACGTCGGCCTCGGCGACCTCCGCCTTGGCCGTCATTATGTTCAGATTGGCGATCTGTACGATCGTGGGAGTCGTCTGGTTAGCGTTGATCGTCTGCCCTTCCTGGACAAGCTGATCGACGATCGTGCCGTCCATCGGGGCGTAGATTTTTGTATAGTTGAGATTGGTTTTCTCGCCATCCAGCTGGGACTGAGTTTCCTCGATTTGCGCTTCTAAAGATAAAAGCTTGGCCTTGGCCACCTCGAAGGATATCTCGGTATCCTGCATCACTTCCTTGCTGACGGCCTGGTCGTTATACAGGTTCAGATAGCGCTCGTACTTCCACTCTGCCTGTTTGATCAGGGCCTTTTGCTCGGTCTTTTGCGCCTGTAGTTGATTGAGGCGCGCTTCGGTAGCCCGAACCTGTGCCTCGTAAATGTCCGGATCGATCTCGGCGATAAGGTCGCCCGTCTTAACGTTATCCCCGATATCGACGTGCATTATTTCAACTGTGCCCGATATCTGCGCGCCGACGTCCACGTAATACCTTGGCTCGAGTGTGCCCTGCGCCGTCACGAGAGACTGGATGCTGCCCAGTTTTACCTCTACAGCACTGGCAGCCACGTTCGAAGCTGCGTCCGATTTGAAATAAGACCATGCGCTCCACGCAGCGCCGAGAATCACCAGAATAACAATTGTATAAACCAGCTTCTTCATGCTTTTCTTCTTCATCAATACCTGCCGGGGGATTTGTCTTATATACGTTTTGCAATGTGGAAATCCTTCGATATTAAATACCGTTTTCACCTGCAGCCGGAATCCGCCGGATCGCTACGGCTATGCAGGTTCGGTCAGCTTTGCAAGAGTAAAAATTT
>JAGVLR010000146.1 GCA_020054175.1 Candidatus Dadabacteria bacterium | reverse complement strand
GGCGAGGACGCACGCCCCAGCGCTAAGTATCAAGAGCGCTGCTGTCTGGCTTAGATATCTTGAGCGTTTTCGCATTTTTGTCCGCGTGGTATTGGTAGTTGTACCTGTATCTGCTCGACGCCGTTTCCATCCTGTTTACTATCGCGCCCATGATTCTCCCGCGCACCTTGCCGAGCTCCTCGAGAGTCATCTGGAGCGTCTTGCGCTGCGTTATACCCATGCCGGCGACGACGAGGACGCCGTCGACCGCGCGCGCGGCGAGGAGCGAATCGGCGAAGCCGAGCACCGGAGGGCCGTCTACGAGTACTATGTCGTAGCGTTCCGTGAGCGTCTCCACGAGCTCCCGCATTTTGTTCGAGCCGAGAAGCTCGGAAGGGTTGGGGGGAATGGGCCCCGAATAGATGATGTTAAGGCCGTCGACTTCCGTCTGCTTGATGGAGTCGTCGAGCGAATACTTCCCTATGAGATAGGTGCTGAGGCCGGCCCCGTTAGAGGCCGCCGTCCTCCAGACGCGCGTCAGGCGCGGGCGGCGCATGTCGGCGTCTATCAGGACCACCTTGTATCCCGACTGCGTAAAAGCTATGGCCAGGTTCGACGAGCAGGTCGTTTTTCCTTCGAGCGGCTGACTGCTCGTCAGAAGGAGCGAGCGCGGCTGACTGTCGGGCGACGAGAAGAGTACCGACGTACGAATAACCCTGAACGCCTCCGAGACAATCGAAAGCGGGTTCGTGTGAACCACCTTTTCGAGCCCCGTGGCCTCGGAGCCCGTTACGATGGGTATGCCGCCAAGGAACGGTATCGGGAATCTCTGCTTGAGCTCCTCTTCGTCTTTTATCGTCCTGTCGAAGTGGTCTGTGACGAACGCGAGGAATACGCCTCCGAGTAGGCCCGCTATTATTGCGAGGACGAGGTTGAGCGGGATGTTCGGGCTGTAGGGCAGGAGCGGCGCCGAAGCGTAATCGACTATCTGTATGTTGGTAGCTTTTATGCCGGAAGTTACCTCGGTTTCCTTCACCCTCTGGAGGAGGTTCTGGTAAATGGTCTTGTTCGTTTCGACTTCGCGGTCGAGGATTTTGTATTGTATTGCCTTGTCGTTGAGCGCCGCGGCGCGGGCGTTCTGCTCGGACGTCCTCTCCTTCATGATGTCCTCTTTTCTGACGGCGGCGAGGTAGTCCTTCTTTATGCTCTCGGCTATGCCTGTGACGCGCCTGTCTATCTCGCCCTTCATGCTCGCGACCTGCGCGCCGAGCTGTTTAAGGTCGGGATAGTTGGGCCCGTATACGACGTTCATGTTGTCGTATTCGGCCTTGACCTTCGTATACTCTTCGCCGAGCTCCTGTATCGAGGGGTCGTTCATAACCTGGGGCAGGTATTCGTACTTGGCGTCCATGACGTCCTCGTAAAAGGCCTGTTTCGCGAGCCTTTCGTTTTCGGCCGCTGTGAGAGCGCCGTTGAGCTCGGAGAGCTGTTTATATGTGAGGTTCATGTTCTCGTCGAGCGAGATGATGTCTTCCTTCTTGGCGAACTTGTTGAGCTCTTCCTCGGCCTGTTCGAGCCTCGCCTTTACCTGCGAGAGCTGCTTTTCCAGGAACTGCCGCGCCGACTTCGTCGCGTCGAGTCTTCTGTCGAGGAGCCATTCGATGTATTGATCGCCGAGAGTATTGGCAACCGTGGCGGCGAATTCCGCGTCGCGGCTAGTGAAGCTCACCTTGACGAGCCGGGATTTTCTATCGGGGTTAATGTCTACACGGCTGAGGAACTCGTCGACGAGCTTTTTGTCTTCCCTTTTCCTCTCGGCGGCCGCCTGCGCCGGGCTCTTCTTGCCGGGCTTTTCGAACATGCCGCTGAAGGCGCGCGATACGAGGGATTTGCGCTCGCTCTTTTCTACCATGAATTCCGGGTTCGAAGAGAGATTGAGCGCCGTTATGACATTTTCGGCGAGGGACTTGCTCTTTATGAGCTTGTACTGCGTCTCGTAGAATTCCGCCCGGGGCGCGTCGAGCTCGACCACTTCCTCGAACGTCGTGATGCGCGGATTATCGGGGGATATTTCGAGCGTGATGTCGGCCCTGTACATCGGGGTCATGATGAAGGACGCGACGAGCACGACGACCACCGACACGACGAGCGCCGATATGACTATCCACTTCCGCCTGAGTATGACGCTCAGGTATTCGTTTATGCCGACTTCTTCGTCGGGCCGCGTCTGCGCATAATAAGGCAGCGGCTCCGCCGGAAGCTTCGGCTCCTGTCTTTCTTTCAGACCTCTGCCCTTTTCTCCGGGCAATTCGTAATCTTTATCGTCTTCCATTCCGCACCTTGCCTGTTTCCGACGTTTATCTGGCCGGAGGGTTATATCCCACGCCGCCGAATCCGAATACGTTCAGATTGAGTCCGTAGAAGAAGCTCTTGAGGCCGCTCGCGCCGACGACTATCGCGTCCTTCTCGCCGAGTATCGGGTCATCGCCCGTGCCCTGGTTGATGTTGTCCATGTCGAGCTTTACGACCTCTTTCCTGCCGTCGCCGAGATCGCGTACGAGGCTGACGTCGCCCGCGTTGGCGTAGCTCAAGAGCCCCCCGGCCATTACTATGGCCTGGCTCACTGTCGTCTCGCCCTCGTTTATGGGGTAGGAGCCCGGCGTTCTCACGGCTCCGTCGACGAATACGTTGGAAGCCTCCGGCACGTAGACCTTGTCGCCGGGGGCGAGCTCGAAGTTGACCTCGTTGGCGGTTCCCTCGCGCTTCAGCATGTCGTCGAGATCCACTATAACCTTCTCCTGACTGTCGGCGTTTTTGCGCGTGACGTAGACGAGCGTGCCGGCGTCGGCGTCGAGGCCCTTGGCCATGGCGAGCGCGTCGAGGAGAGTCATTTCGCCTATTATTTCGTAGTTGCCCGGCTCGTTTACGTAGCCGAGGACCGAGACCCTTTTACTCTGGTGTTCCGCCACGAATACATTCACGTGCGGGTCTTTTATGAAGCCCCTTTCCTTGAGAAGAGTTTCTATCCGGACTTCGGCCTCTACGGGAGTCATGCCCCCGACGGCGACTTCGTTGAGAAGGGGGAGCTTTATATTTCCCGCGGCGTCCACCCTTTCCGTGGTTCCGAATTTTTCGGATTCCATCGCCTTGATTTCGAGAAGGTCAGACGGGCCTATGGTGTAGTTCGAATGATTAACGCTTCCTGACGAGGAGGCTTCCTTCGAGGCCGTTTCCCTGAATATCTTCTTGTTCAGGTTTCCGGCTTCGCCCCCGCTGCTGTCAGCCTGATGCGCCGAGCCATAGACGCCGGCGGCGGGGGTTTGTCTCATCCCGCAGGAAGCGGTGAAGATGAGGAGAACTATTATTGCAGCATATTTCGGCATACCGGTCTCCGTACCTTTTTAACAGCGCGCGATCGACGACTAATATTTCGATATTCTCTTTCAGCACTCTATGCCGCATGCCCTTTTTTTTGCGGTATCCGGCCGTGACCGGCCGGATACCGCTTTAGAAACTTACACTCCGTACTTTGAGCTTTGCCTGTCCCCGGTTATTCGAAGGGACTGCCGACGCCGTCGCCGCCGCCGTTACCGCCGGTGGAAGCCGCTATAACCGCACCGGCAATCGCTCCCGCCGCTATCGTTCCGAATACGACCGGCCCGACCACGGAGGAAGAACCCTCGGCGGGCGGGGGTGTAGCTTCGGCTTCATAGCCTTCAGTAGAATATTCCACGTCGGAGGCCGGCGGAGCCGTCTCAGGATCGGACTGGGCCAGGGCGTTATCGTCCACTACTGACTGGGCGACCACGCGCACCCTGTCGCCGGCTTCAACGGTTACCGGGCCTTCGTCCGTCGCGAGCGCGAGCTCGCCGTCCGAAAGCTCGACTACCGTGCCGTCGGGCGTCACCTGAACTGTGCCCTGGATGAAGGACTGGGAGGCTTTCACAACCTCGGGCGTCGCCAGCGAGCCGTCCTTCGTTACGAAGGAAATGACGGCCTTTTCAGGCTGAATCCTGAAATGGACCGTGCCGCTGTCGATTCTGAGGTTAATTAGCCGCCCGTCTTCGGCGACGCTGAGCTTAGAGCCTTTCTCGGCGACAAAGGTGCCGCCGGTGATTCTTACAAGGGCTCTGTCAGGGTAGGAGATTTCGTCCCCGGAGACTATGGGGAAGACTTCCTTCTTGCCATTTGCACCGACAATCGTGACGTTTCCGAGGAGGGCGTCCGCCGAAACGGGACCAACCGTAAAAACGCACAGGGCTACAGCAAAGTACAAACAGGCAGATACTCTTAGAGCTCGACTCTTCATGAAAGCACCTCCATGCGAGCCTTAGACGAGCAGGGGAAACCTCTCCCGGAAAGGAATGCCGGATAATCAAGCTTGACTAACCTAACTTCGGCAGCCACTGACCCTGAGCATTCGGCTTTTAGGTCTCCGGCTTTGATCCGCACCCTTTCGGATGTTTCACCCTTTCGTCTTAGGTGTAGTTTTATTTCAATATTAATCTAAATGAATTTCGAGTCAAGCGAAATTTTTCGAGAGATAGCTATACGTGAAATTTTCCGTGTATGAAAATGTTTCATAGCCGTTATAATTAGGGAACGGAGAAGGGGCACGGAGGCGAAATATGCTTGTTTCTGGCCTTGTATACATAGCCGGGGGCCGCGCGCTTTGAGCGTCGCAGGGGCCCGGAGAAGCAGCGAAGGGGTAAGAACGGTTTCCGTTTCGGGGGCCGCCGATGTTTTTATCGCCGCAGTCGTGGCTGTCGTTCTCGTGTTGTCGCCGCTGCCTATAGGGAGCGTCCGGCCGCTGCCGGTGATGGCGATAGAGCTCCTTTCTTTCGCCGCGTTCATAGCTCTGCTTATCAAATATGCGCTGAGATCGGAAGCGCCGTTCGCCGACGTTAAGCCCTACGCCGCGTTTCTCGTCTTCGTCGGAGTCTGCGTTTTCCAGGTTATACCGCTTCCGGGATGGCTGCTCGGTATCCTGTCGCCCGCAGCCGCAGGCATATGGGAGAGGGCGGGAGAGACGCTTTCGGGGTTCGGATTCGCCGGGGGCGGAGATTTCCATACGCTGAGCCTCTACCCGTGGATGACGGTTAAGAGGATTGTTTTTCTCCTCGCGTGCCTAGCGTTCGGGATAGCCGTTTCGAGGACGCTCATCACGAAGAGGAGAATTGCGTTCGTTCTCGTGCCGCTCTTCGCGCTGCTCTTTTTCGAGGCGTCGCTCGGGATTTATCAATACCTGTCGTCGGGCGGCAGGGAGGACGCAAGCGGGACATTCGTCAACAGGAACCATTTCGCAGGGTATCTCGAAATGACGTTTCCGCTCGCGCTCGGGTGTGTTCTGGCGATGGGTGGCGGGAGAGTATCCGGGCGCGGGGGGCTCGTGAAAAGGCTCGTCTCGTCGGGGAGCTTTCAGAAGCAGGCGCTGCTTTTGTTCGTGCTCGGCGTGATTTTCCTGGCGGTGCTTTTCTCGCGGTCGAGGATGGGGATACTATGCGCCGTCGCCGCGCTCGCTTTCTTTTCGGCGGCCTCGGCGAGGCTCGCGGGGAAGGGGCTGAACGTGAAGTGGACGCTTTACACAGTGCTGGGAGTCGCATTCGTCTTCGCTATATTCGCCGGGCTTTATCCTGTTGCGGAGAGGTATGCGCATCTCGACGAGAGCCTTCCGTCGAGGACGCTGCTCTGGTGGGACGTTCTCGGAATGGTGAAGGACTTTCCGATTTTCGGAACGGGGCTCGGGACGTTCGGGTACGCGTATCCGCTTTACAAGCACGCGGTCGACGCGCCGCTCGTCTACCTCTATTCGCATAACGATTATCTCCAGATCCTGGCCGAAACAGGTGTAGCCGGATTCGCCGCCATAATGACGGCGCTCGTCCTGTTCGCGCTGTGGTCACTGCGGGCGCTTGTCAGGCTTTCGGAGGGCGGGGACTACGGGAGATTCTTCATATTCCTAGGCGCGGCTGCGGGGGTGTTTTCGATACTCGTTCACAGCGTCGCCGATTTTAACCTTCACATACCGTCGAACGCGATTTACTTCGCGTTTCTTATCGGGCTTATGTGTGCGCTGGGGAGGAGTGACGGTGAAAGTGAAGAAAGTGAAAGGTAATCCAGGCCTCGTTTTTAAAAGATTGAACCGCAAAAGTCTTCTACTTTTCCTTGATGAAAAGTAGCAAAAATCACGGGACGGGGAAAAATTGTGCTAAAAATCATCGTGTCTTCACTAAATCTTATACCCACCCCAGCCCCTGATAAGATTTTTAACGCTCATCCACTCG
>JAGVLR010000132.1 GCA_020054175.1 Candidatus Dadabacteria bacterium | reverse complement strand
GTAATACCAGTCGAGCCAGAAGAGAGCGGCGAAGCAGAGGACTATTCCCGCGGCGAGGAGGAGCGTGTTCATATCAGTTGCGCGCCACCGGCTGCTGCGGAGCGAGCTTTTCCTTCATCTGGTCTATGACCATCGAATCGATGTACCCGTTTGAAAGCACCTCGTATCCGATCGTTCCCTGGTAGGTGTAGGGCCTGATGGAGTAGTCTATCTTCACTTCGGTAACGTCGTCCGAAATCTTTTTAACAGTGACCTTAAGATTCTCCTGCGTATAAACGGTATTCGCTGTTCCCGGTTTATACTTGGCAACCTTTTCGAGATAATCGTTTATGGTCGAGGTTTGTATATCCGCCTTGGAGGGGTAGACGTACGCGCGAAGTAGCTTCCCGCTTTTCCTGTAAACGTACGCCTCTTTCAGCCTGATCACCCCTTCGGTTGGATCGACGAACGCGATCAGCCATTTAAGTATTTCGACGCTTTCGAGCGCCGCCGTCCACACATCGTTATAAGGCGCTTTGAAGTTGCTGTACTCTGCGCTTTTCCCTGTCGTGACGATGGCCGACGACTTATCCTTTTTTACCTCGGCTTCGGAAGGCCTTTTGGTTCTGTAGGACTCTGGAATATAGACGCCCGAGCGGCTGCATCCGGCGGCCAGAAGAAAAGGTAGAAGTAGCAATATTTTTTTCATTCTTTATCGAATCCCCCCACTAAACTTTAACATATTATTCCAGTATTGCTCATAATTTTTTCATCCCGTCGCCGCGCATAAACGGGCTCGGGGCGGCGGTAAAAGCGCCACAATTCATTATACGTTTCGCAAGATGCGCGGGATTCCGGCGGCGCCGCTTACATGTCGCGTCCCTTGCCCGAATCGCCGAGCTCCATCAGCCCGGGAGGGTAGGGGCGGAAATAAGTTTGAGCCTCTAAATATTCTTCGCCGTATTTCACTATCCAGGAGCCCAAAACTGCTACCACCGCTGAGAGTGGGATACGCTCCAGTTTAAAATCGTCGAGGAGCGAGAGAAAGTAGGCCTTTTCTTTTGAAGTTAGTTTGTCCGAAAAATATCCCAACGCGTGCATGAGCACATTCACGTTGGCCGCCCTTCGCGGAAGTGGCGACAGCGCCCTGGCGAGCCTTGCGCCGTATTCCTCTATAACTCTCTCCACAGTCAGCCTTCGCGAGTTGGCGACGATTCTACCGAGCGCGCGCATCTCGTTCTGGTTGTGAGTCATGAGGAGTAGCTTGTTCTCGGCCTGGAATTCCACGAGCGCGCGCATCGTGCCCCCCTTCCTCACCTCCCTGAACCGCGCGAGCGCGTAGACCCTCGTCAGAAAGCTCTCCCTCACCCTGAAGTTAAGAAGCCGGCCCTCGTCCTCAGCCGGGAGGTGAGGGAATTTCTCGAGCACTTTTGCGGCGAAAAGTCCCGCGCCTTTGCCCGAGGCGATTTCGTTTTCCGCGTCCGGAAATTCCCTCGCGTCCTTCAGGCCGCATGAGGGCGAGCGGCTCTTCAGAATAAAGCCGTCGGCGTCTGCCAGCCTTCCGAGAAACCCGTCGGCAAAGCTATTCATCGCGCCGGTGATGTCCTTCCCGGTCGACGGCTGAACGAGCCTCCGCCCGCCGCTTCCGCTTATTATGCGTATGGGATCGCGGGGCACGCCGAGGCCTATCTCCAGCTCGGGGCAGACGGGCACGAAGTCGACGTAGGGCGTCAGAGCCGCGACAAAATTATTGGGTATAAGCTGGCCGTTGTATCTGCAGGCGTCGAACTCGAAACACCTGCTCGCGATTATCCTCGGCCTCGGGAACTGTTTCATAGGGGAGTCACCCAGCGGGCGTTACTGAAGCGTGGACGATCTCTTTTCCGTCTCGCCAGTGAGAACGCGGTTTATGGAATCCCACTTCGCGATCAGGGCGAGAAGCGCCTTGCCCGCCCTTTCGGGATCGTCTTCCCTCGCGAGTATAAGCGCATTTTTCAGCTCCGAAACGGAGTCCTCGCTCTTGAGCAGGCCGGGCGGGATACGCGAGCCCACTTCGCCGTAGTTCAGCATAACGAATCCGTCTTCGCCGAACGACGACAGCCAGTGCCTGAGGTTTCTCGCCCCGTCGGCAAGGCCGCTGAGGACTTCCGCCGCGGGCTCCGGCCCGGGAATGCCCGAAGCCGTCCACTTCTCGATGTCGCGCCCGGCCTCTTCGAGCCGCGCGGCCGCGTCCCTTATTTTGGTCCTGTAAAATATAGCGTCCTGCTTCACGGCGCCCCATCCAGTGTGTGTGTAGAAATACTTCTTCTCGTCGGGCGCATACATCAGGAACCATTCGAGCGGTATAAAGTCCTCGGCTGTGAAAAGGTTAACATTCGTCTTCGAGCCCACGGGAGTGAGGTAGTACTCCCCGTCCTCGTCCTTCATGAAGAAGCAGTCGCGTATCGTCTCTTTGGCGATGCCTGTCTCGGCCGAAAACGACTCCCTGAACACTTCATATTCATTGCCGAACCACGTCGATTGCGGCGTCGCCGGCACATCCCTGAACTTCTCGTAAAAGGTGATGTAGCTCCGCCAGTAGTCCTGGTCGTCGATCGAGCGCAGGGGCTCGTATACCATCAACACGCTTATAGCCATATCAGATTTTCTAAGTGTAGCAGTTTATTCCGGGATTACATAGTGCCGGAAGTTATCGCCGGCCGGGGCCCGCTTTCCCCCCTCGGGCAGCCGGGGTGGAAAGAGGTGTCAGATATTAATGCATAAGACATATCGCTCCCGGCGGTACATATGATAATCAATAAATAATCAGTGAATCCGGTGGCTTCCCCCGCCGCGGCATGGCACGCATTATGCACCTCCAACTGTATATGAAAGCTGATAAAAAGGGGGTGATTACAATGAAAAGATTTCTAGCCGCAGCAATGCTGGCGCTGGCAGTCGCGTTCACGGGTGTGGGCGCCTTTGCCGCAACGCAGCAACAGGTTACGAAACAAGTCGCAGCGGCGTCCGAGCTTAAGGGCCAGATAACCCGCATCGAGGGGCATACTCTGACTATAAAGGACGCAGCCGGAAAGAATCATCACGTGAAAGCCACGACGACCGAAATGACCGGCCTCAAGGCAGGCGACCGAGTGGATGTAATGGTCGAGCACGGCAAGGCTATGTCCATCCAGAAGACGGCATACACCGCGCCCGCGCCGGCCGCACCCAAACGGTAATCGACGTTCCGAGGGGGGTGTGACCAGTATTAGGATCACATCCCCGGCGGTGTGGTTTTCAGCTCTCAGGGCCGGCTCCCGCGCTCCCCGTTAATCCGTGGTACGCTTTCAGACCGCGATATTAAAAGCCGCCCTGGTCCTTTTGTATCTGCGCTATGAGGTTTTCGTCTATCCTGCTGCCGGCGAAGGCCTCGTTGGCAAGGTTCCGCATCTCGTAGTGGTTAACGATGGGTTTCTGATACGGCAGCTTATACGTGAGCGGATTGTGTATCTTCTCGGGCTCGACGTCCGTCAGCTCCGGAATG
>JAGVLR010000020.1 GCA_020054175.1 Candidatus Dadabacteria bacterium | reverse complement strand
TCGACGTCCGAGGACGGGTACTCGTTCAAAGGGACGCTCGAGCTGAGGCCCGACGGCACCTTCTCCTTCACATTCGAAGGCAACGCCCCGGGGCGCTCCGATTCTCACGGTAAATGGAGCCTCTCGGAGCGTGACATCACATTCCTCGACAATTCCTGCGCCGATCCTGGCACGTACAGATTCCTCCTGAAAAGCGACAAGCTCTCGTTACTGCCGCTCAGGGAAGACTGCGGGCTCAGGAAAAACGCGCTCACAGGCGAGTGGGCAAGAACCAGGTTCGACAGCGAAGGCGGATAGGCAGTCCGCATCCCCGCGCTCCTTAACCCTCCTTTCAAAATCCCTTAACGCGGAATTAAACCCGGAAGGATAGCCTTCCCGAAAAATCCTCCGGGGGTGCAGGCATGAAAAACCGGTTTAAACGAATAATCTGCATACGTCTCGCCGCTGTCCTTATCACGGCGCTTCCGCTTTCAAAGGGAGAGGGCAAGGGTGAGGGTTCACCTTAACAATAAATCGAGAGCCGTATAAAATTAAACGTCGGGAATCATGCAAAGAAATTTCGAAGGTAAAAGCGTGCTCATCACAGGCGGCGGGACGGGCATCGGCAAGGCCGCCGCGCTCGAATTCGCGCGCGAGGGAGCGACTGTTTTTATAATCGGCAGGAGAGAGGAAAAACTCGCCGAGGCCGCGCGTGAGGCCGAAGCCGAAGGGCTCGGAATCTTTTTCGCCATTTCAGACATATCAAGGGAAGATGATTGCCGTCTCGCGGTCGAGCGCGCCGTCCGCGAGATGGGGAAGCTCGACATACTCTTTAACAACGCCGGCGTACTCATCCCCGGCTCCCTGCACGAAACCGAGACGGCGGCGTGGGAGACGACGTTCGGCATCAACGTGCGCGGAACGTGGCTCATGAGCAAATACGCCATACCTCACATGCTCTCACGCGGGAGGGGATGGATTGTGAACAACGCATCGATAGTCGGACTCAAGGGATTCGCGGGGCTTTCGGCCTACACGGCGTCGAAGGGGGCCATGATACAGCTCACGCGGAGCATGGCGCTCGAATACGCCGACAAGGGAATAAATGTGAATGCCGTCTGCCCCGGCACGACGGTTACTCCGCTCGTAACGGAGGGTTTCATGAAAAGGGTGCCCGACCCCGGGGAAGGAATGAGGTTCATGAAGTCGCTCCACCCGATTGGGAGACTGGCGCTTCCGGAAGAGGTCGCGAGGGCCGTTCTTTTCCTCTGCGACGAGAGGAACGGCTTCGTTACCGGCGCGGCGCTGCCCGTCGACGGCGGCTGGTGCGCGCGCTAAGAACGAAGGAAAGATCGCGGCGCCGTAGTTTATACTTAAAAATGAAACTCAAAAACAGTGAGGTGTATTGCGATGAAGATCGACAAATTTGTATACGACCTCTGCACTGAAGGCAGGAATTTCGGGGCGCTCGCGACGCTCATGCCGGACGGCTCGCCGCAGGTTAGCATTCTGTGGGTGGATTCGGATGGAGAGCACATACTCGTCAACACAGGCGAGGGGCGTGTTAAGCCCGATAATATCAGGCGCGATCCGAGGGTCGCCATAGCGATAAACGATTCGGAAAACCCCTACAAGACGGCAATGGTCAGGGGTGAAGTAGTTGGGGAAACGCACGGCGGAGCCGAAGAGCACATCGACAAAATGGCGAAGAAATACCTCGGCCAGGACAAGTACCCCTTCCGGCAGCCGGGTGAGAAGAGGGTCATATTCAAGATAAAGCCCGAGCACGTGTTCAAGATCGGGTAACAGCTCACTGCTGCTGTTTCTCCGCTATCTTCCCGAGCACGAGGTTCGCGATGTCGTCATAATCGAACCCGACGCGGTGCCCGCCCTTCCGCTCGATGTTGTGAGCGAGGCCGGGCGGCAGGCTCGTGCAGATCTCGCCGTCGTCGTCCTTGCCGTAGATGCATTCTATGTCTTTTCCCTTCAGCTTCTCGAGCTCGGGCCCGACCGGAAGGGCGCTCTTTCCCTGCGAGCCGCCGACCCAGTTAGTGAGGTGAAACTTGAGGTCGACCTCGCGGCCCGGCCCGAGGAGGACGACGGTCGGCACCTTCGGGTAAAGATCGCCGGGCAGGCGGCTTATCATGAACGGCGCGACGTCCGCCCCCATCGAATAGCCGATTACCACCGCGTACTTTTTATCCCACTCGCCGAGATAATAGGATAGGATTCTGGCCAGGTCTTCCGATATCCCGTCGGGCGTCCGGCGCTGCCAGAAGTAGTGAAGGCTGTTAATGCCTATCACCGGGACGCCGTTCCGGGAGAAGACTCCGCTCAGTCCTTTTTCGGTGACGCTCCAGCCGCCGTCGCCCGATATGAGGACGACCATCGAGTCCCTGCCCGACGGGCCCGACGGAACCTCTACCAGCGGCAGGCCGTCGAGTTTCTTTACGTTCGAGACCTCGCGCACTTTGTCCGGACTTTCGCTGAGCGAGGCGAAGACTTCTCTCAACTGCGGCATCCAGTTCTTCGGGACGGAGTAACCGTGGCCGACCTTCGGCAGCATCACGACGCTCGCTCCGCTGACCTGCTTCACGTAGGCCTCGGTCGAGGCCGGATCGCAAACCTGGTCGATAGTCCCCTGGAACGCCGTCCACGGAACTTCGAGCGTTTTGGCGGGCTCGAATATCACCCCCTTCCCCTTCGGGCCCGGCTTCGATTCAAGCCCGTAGCCCTTGCAGAAGGGCCGGCTCACGGGAAGGTCAGGGCAGAAGCCGAGGCTAATGCCGCCCTTGAATGTGTCGGCCGGGGCCTGGACGAGCGCCGCGTAAATGAGGGTCGCCCCGGAGGAATACCCCACGAGTATCGGGGTGACGTATTTCTTGAATCCCGTTTTTTGCTGGGCGAACTTGCTCAGCTCCTGGAAATCCCCCGCGGGGTAGAGGCACCCGGCCCCGGAGGCTTCGAGCTCTTTTAAATAGTGCGTTATGTCCACGCCGACGACGAGCGCGCCGAGCGACGCGAAATCTCTCGCCATGTCGACGACGCCCATGTTCCAGCCCCCGTCTCCGGAGACGAATATCACGACGCTCTTCGGCGAAGGGGTGTCGTAGTAAAGCGTCACATCGCCGAAGTGGCCGAACCTCGTTTTCTCTTCGGTACCGGAGCCGAGGCAAGGAACCGTAAACGCCAGCAATAGGGCCAGGAGGGCGGTTTTCTTCATGATATTTTCTCCTATGCGCCGGAGGAAACGGCGCGGTGTTTTTATCTCGCCAGCAGCTTCTTTATTTCTTCCCTTACGCGCTTGAGCGGCACTCCCGCGCGCGTGAACGCGATCAGGCCGAGCGCGAGGAGCGGCGCGGTGAGTATGATGAAGGCCACGACGGAGAACCCGGCCGCCGTCGTTTTGTCGACGCCGAAAATCGACAGGCCGACGACTGTGAAGAATTGATACGTGCCGACATTGCCCGGTGCGTTGGGTATCGCCGTTCCGAGGTGGACTATGAGGAAAACGACGGCCCCCGCCGTGAAGGAGAGGTCGAGGTTGAAGGCGCGCATGACTATCCAGAAAGCTACTATCTGAAAAAAAATGACGAAGAACGAAATGCCGAACGAGGCGTAGAAGGAGCGCGTGAGCCCGATCTCCTTCATTTCGATCGCGAACCTGTCTACGGCCCTGGCCGCCGAATGAAGCGGCTTCCACGTATAGCGGTAATTCCCGAAACTTGCGCCGCCCTCCCCTTCGAGCCTTTTCTCTTCCCTGAGGACGAAGTAGAGAAATATACCGGTGCCGATCAGCACCGCTCCCCCGAGGATTTCCTCCGAGCGGATCAGGTCCTTCGGGAGCGGGACGAGGAACGCCGAGAGGCCGATCAATAGCGCGAGCCAGACGCTGTCGAAAAGCCGCTCGACGGTTATCGAAGGGAAGATGGATGCGAAATCCTTCGACAGCCAGCGTGACACGAGATAGACCCTGACCAGCTCGCCGACGCGGAGAGGGAGAAGCTCGTTGGTGAAGAGCCCTGCGTAGACGGCCTGCGTCGCGCGGCTGATGCTCAGGTTCCCTTTCCCCATGAGCAGCAGCCGCCAGCGCGTGCCCTGCGCGGCGTAGCTGAGGACGTCTATAAGCATGGCCAGAACGGCAAGGCCCGGGCTGGCCCCTTCAAAAGTCCGGACGAATTCGCGGAAATTGACGTCGTGAAAAACCCATACCAGGCACGCGAGCGCAAGGAGATAACCGAGCGCGGGTTTCAGGAACCGTGGCCATTTCCCGCCCGGAGCGCTGTGATTCCGGAGCGCGCCGTGTTCGCGGCTTTCTATTTCGTCC
Source organism: Candidatus Dadabacteria bacterium (assembly GCA_020054175.1). Lineage (GTDB taxonomy): Bacteria > Desulfobacterota_D > UBA1144 > Nemesobacterales > UBA2774 > JADLGH01. The sequence continues at coordinate 1,985 of JAGVLR010000020.1, read as the reverse complement.
ATGTCACCTGACCGCCCAGCTCTGTCAGCTCTCCGATCGCGATGGCCAGCTTCGGGAGGTCGAGCGGGTTCCTGTAAACGGTGTAGCGCGGCTCCCAGTAGCCGGCGAATTTCGATTTATAATGCTTCAGCCCGAGAAGCTGAAGATCGAGTTCATGTGCTTCGAAAAGAAGTAGATCGTTTTTTCCTCTAACGAGGCCCCTTCGCGCTCGCCGGGGTCTTCCGACATCGGGGCCATGCCGAGATTGAAGCGCTCGTATCCCTTGCCCCTTAGATACCCGAGGAGCTTCACTATCAGGTAATCCATTAGGCCGTTGGGCACGCCGCTCCGCCTCCTCATGAGATCGACAGTCGCCTCGCCCGGGCTGTACGACGGAACGAGATTGACGAAGGCCAGCATGTTTCCCTCCGAATCCTCGGCGGCGAAAACGGACGTCGATGCGACGTAGGCAGGGTCGAAAGAGCCGAGCGTGAATCCGCGCTCCCTACGCCCCGGTATGCTCAGCCACTCGTCGGACACTTCTTTCAGCCGGCGGAGCGTCTCCTGGTCGAGAGGCGGCTCGAACGTCGTTATGCGTATCCCCGCTTTCTCCATCTTGTTCACGTTGTTGCGGAGGTCTTTCATCCCGCCGCCCGAGAGCGAAAAGTTTTTGACGTCCACTATGGCGTCGCTGCCTATTTTTATCTTTCTGAAGCCGAGATTTTTGAATACTGGAAGATAGCGGGGCAGCACCTGGTGAAACGCGACGCGCCAGTCGTTCTCACGGCAGAATTCCATGAAGCCCTGTATCGTTTCCCCGGCCTCTTCCCGGGGGCCGACGGGGTCGGCGAGAGCGACGGCGAAATCCGAGGCCACGCGGTAGGCTATGAACGATTTTCCGGAAGGGGAGAAATAAAAAGACTTGTCCGGCCATACCTTGAAATAATCCTGCGAATCGAAGCCGTGCTCCTCTACTATCGACTGCGCGAGGAGCCGCTCGCGGGGGAGAGTTCTCAGCCTGTAGACGACCGGCCTGAATACGGAGATGACGGAATAGCCGATCGCCATTATCGAGATTACGTAAAGCGAGTCGAGGAACCATTCCGCGTAGCGCGTCTTCGGGACGAGCGACGGGTCGCCGGCGAGTGTGAAAAACCGGAACGTCCTGTATATCGAATCGCCGAGCGTGAATTCGACGCCGAACTCTCTTCGATCGAGGAACCAGAAGCCTGCCGCGCCGTATGCGAACGCGGCCAGCACCGCGAGGAAGAGGTGCGCTATTACGAGGCGAGGTTCCGGGACGGCGCTTTTGACTGTGAAGCTCCGGCGGAGGAAAAGCAGGATGACGATAAGCGCGAGGCAGAGGGCAGCCTCTTCGTAATCGAGGCCTTTCGTCAGGTGGAAAACGGCGGAAATGGAGAGGAGAAAGAGGACGACGTAATACGCCCTCCTCTTCCGCTTGAATATGCTGACGGAGGAGACGACGAGAGTGAAGCCGATTATGAGAACGACGAATCTTGAGAGGTGAACGAAGGCGATGGGAAAGATTTCCGTAAGGGAGTGGAGGCGTTCGGGAAGGGCCGGGCCTATCAGGGAAAAAAGATTCAGAAAGCCGCTCCCCAGAACTGCAAGGGAAACGACTGCAACGAGCACCGACCTCGTATTGACGCGCGCCAATACCCTCCTGGCCCTCATGAGAAGATAGTATACATCGGCGCACACATTGTGCGTTTTACGACGAAGCTGATCGGGAGATTCGGGCAGCTGACGAACGAAGGACAGTAATAGCAGCGGAGGCGCGTCCGTCGGATGTCCGCGGGCACAACCCGCCGCGCGGCAGGTGATAATTGCATGATCGGTGCTACGTCGATCGCCGGGGGTTTTTCAGGAGCTTCCCCGTCCTCCGGACAAGCTCGTAGCCGGAGTAGATAGCGAGATGCTTGACGCTGCCCATGCCGAAAACCCGCGTCAGGAACCCGGGGAACCCGAACAGCCGCCGTATGAAG
>JAGVLR010000075.1 GCA_020054175.1 Candidatus Dadabacteria bacterium | reverse complement strand
GATTACAATGTCCTCTCGGGTATCAACCGTGTCACGATAAATCCCGGTGGCTGGGTACACGAGCAGGACAACATAAAACTCGTCGTCGACGCTTACGGCAAACCGCTGACAAAAGACCCTTACATAGTAAAAGAGATTGGGCTCGACCGCTATGAGCTCATAGAAGGCTTCGACTACAAAGAGGGCATCGAATACTGGCAGCGCACCGCGCCGTTCTGGGCGGATGTCAGAACAGTATGGGCCGAGACAATTTCTGAAAACCAGCCCCTCAAACTTAAAAACACCTACGAGGGAAAACATGTATACGAATATTTATTCGAATACGCCGACAGCATAACGTCTGAAACCGCATACAACAGCGCCGAAGGCAAGAAATACGCTGAATCCGTCATAGAAAATTTTGTGATAGCGCCCGGTCAGCCGACTGAAACCGGCGTTTATTAGCAGCTCCTGCGGCGAGGGCCTGAATCCCGCCGGAGTGACTTTTCCATTGACATGGGCCTCGTGCTCTGGGCACTATATTGAGAGAGGTCGATTAGGAAAATTGTTCAAAAGCCTGAAGGGTTTATTCTTTAAAACGAAGGAGACGAATCCTAAATTCGAGGATGCGGTCTTTATAGAAGGGCCGCATTCCCGTCTGAGCGAGCTCTTTTTCCTTTTCAGGGTCATGCGGGAGTTCTTGAGGGGATTCAGGATACTCCACTTCGCCGGCCCGGCGGTAACGGTATTCGGCTCCGCGAGGACGAAGGAAGGCCAGCCTTCCTACGAGCTCGCGCGGAAGATCGGCCGCGAGCTCGCGAATATGGGATTCTCCGTCATGACGGGCGGAGGCGGAGGGATCATGGAGGCCGCGAACAGGGGCGCCAAGGAAGCCGGTGGAACCTCCATAGGCTGCAACATTCTCCTTCCCATGGAGCAGCGCCCGAACCCCTATCTCGACATAATGATAAATTTCAAATACTTCTTCGTTAGAAAGCTGATGCTCCTTAAATATTCCTACGCCTTCGTTGTCCTCCCGGGCGGCGCGGGCACCATGGACGAGCTTTTCGAAACGCTGACGCTTATACAGACGAAGAAGATATACAAGTTCCCCATAATTCTCCTCGGGAAGGAATACTTTAAGCCGCTCATGGATTTTCTGGACCTCATGGTCATAGAAAGGACGCTCGACGAGGACGACCTCGGGTATCTCATCGTCACGGATTCCATAGACGAGGCAACAGCTTATATACGAGCCAACATCGTCGATAAATACGGGATAAAGCTGAGGCAGGTTCCGAAACCGTCGAAGATACTCCTCGAGAAAAAGGTTTGACCGGGTCCGTCATAGGCCGTTCTGTTCTTTCTCGTCACCCGATTTTTCTTATTGAGCCGGCAGCCGTTTTAAATTGTACTTACAACTCTCAGGTCGATTCGGCATACTATTCATGAGTCCCTAAGCCTTTCCTTATTAAGTGAGGCCGGGGCGGGAGATATTAAAATGCCGAAGTACTTCTCGATAAAAACCTTTCTGCTGTCAGTATGCGTCGCGGCCGGAATTTCCGGAGCCACTCTTTATTCCGCTGCGGACGAGAGCGAGCCGCAGGCCGCGGCCGATACCTGCGCAGATCACGCCCCGGAGGCCAACTCGCAAAATCCTCTGGGAGGCGAATACAAAAAACCCTCCAACGACGAGCTCAAAAAGACGATGTCCCCACTTCAGTATAAAGTGACACAGGAAAACGGCACCGAAGCCCCGTTTTCGAACGAGTACTGGGATAACAAAAGAGACGGCATATATGACGACATAGTATCCGGAGAGCCGCTGTTCAGCTCCCGCGAAAAGTACGACTCCGGCACCGGCTGGCCGAGCTTCTGGAAGCCGCTCGACGAGGCGAACCTGGTCGAGGTCGAAGAGAAGGGCATATTCATGTCGAGAACCGAGATCAGGAGCAAGAACGGGGATTCACACCTCGGCCACATCTTTAACGACGGCCCTAACCCGACGGGCCTCAGGTACTGCATAAACTCGGCGTCCCTGAGGTTCATCCCGAAGGAAGATTTGGAAAAGGAAGGCTACGGCCAGTATAAAGTTCTTTTCGAAGGGCAGACGACTGTGAATGCTGGGAACCGCCCGTAACCCCCGTCCTATTATCCCGGCTCCGATTTTAAGGTAAATTGTGTTATCAAGCATGCGCCATCCGGTTAAGGACGGCGCATGGTTCGCAATGAAAAACCCGGAGAGCCGGTTTTGCCTTTAAGATTCGGAAGAGGGATATGCTGCGAGCCCGCCGTGTCGGAAACGCTCGAATGGCTCGTCACGAACGGCAGAGGCAGTTATGCCTCGGGCACGGTCGCCGGACTTTTGACGAGAAGATACCACGGCCTCCTCGTCGCAGCCCTGAAGCCCCCCGTCGGAAGATATCTCCTCGTAGCCAAGTTCGATGAAATAGCCGAATACGGGGGCGGCTCATTCGAGCTCTCCTCGAACAGATGGGCCGACGGCACGGTCGACCCGAAGGGCTACGTTTACATCGAGAGCTTTTACATGGACGGCGGCGTCCCAGTCTGGAATTACGCCGCCGCGGACGCCATCCTCGAAAAGCGCGTCTGGATGCGGCGGGGAGCGGACACCACTTTTATACGCTACAAGCTCCTGAGAGCGTCCGGCCCTCTTTCTCTCAAGCTGAGGATACTCGTCAACTATAGAGATTACCACGGCTCGACGAACGCCGGGGGCTGGAAGATGGATATCCGCCCGGCCGAGGGCGGCATAGTCGTCAAGGCGTACGAAGGAGCTGTACCCTATTACGTTCTCGCGGACAAGGCCGACTTTAACATATATAACCTCTGGTGCTACAAGTTCGGTCTCTCAATCGAGGAATACAGGGGTCTCAGCTCGTCCGAAGACCACCTCCTCGCCGGAGAGATGAGCCGGACTTTAAACGAAGGCGACTCGCTCACAGTTGTCGCCTCGACCGAAATCCCCGGAAAGATAGACGGCGGCGGAAGCCTCGCCGAAATAAAGGCGTACGAGGAAACTATCCTCGGCAAATTCAGAAAAAAGTCGGCGATAGATCCGGGCGCAAATACCTCGCTGATAGAGCATCTGGCCCTCGCCGCCGACCAGTTTATCGTGGCAAGGACGGCTCGGGGACAAAAACCCGGAAGCACGGTCATAGCCGGCTATCCGTGGTTCGGCGACTGGGGCAGGGACACCATGGTAAGCCTCCCGGGCCTCGCGCTCACGACGGGCCGCCCGGAGATAGCGAGGGACATCCTCAAGACCTTCGCGG
>JAGVLR010000021.1 GCA_020054175.1 Candidatus Dadabacteria bacterium | reverse complement strand
TACATCGTTATTCACATCAATCAAGAAATCCTTTTGTCCCCTACACCGGCGGAATCTGCCTCCCCGTTATCGGATCGTAATTCACCGCGACGATGGCCACCTGGTCCGTCGGCACTACCTCTATCCACTGGTCGATGATCTCGAACTCCCCGCCCTCGATAGACTGCGCGCGGAACCCGCCCTGAAGCGGGTCGAACCCGAATTCGTACACACGGTCGACCGGCGTCGAGGAAACCGTGGCGTCAGGATCTCCCGGGTTGAGCGGATCGGGCATGTCCTGAACGGTCCCGCCCTGCGCGTGCTTCTCAGCCACCTTGTCGGCGAGGTCATCGAGCTGCTGCTCGATCGCGGGATCGAGTCCGTCGCTGCCTTCGAGCACGCCCTTCAGCCAGTCCTTGGCCTCGCGCTCGCGCCCGGGCCTTATGGGCACTATCGCCTTCACCCACGGCGCGTTTAGAAAAGCGTTACGCATCGAGTCACCGTCGAGCTGCAAAAGCCACCCGAGCGAGCTCCCAAGCTTCGCTGGAGCCGAGCTCTCGGTGATGTAATAGTTCGGCCTTCCAGCTTCCTTCCCCCCGCCCCAGCTCACGACGCTTCTACCGGGGATTGCTGTCGAGACCTGCTGCTTCACGACATTCCCCGCCGCATCCACAACGACCGTCTCCGCTCCCATCGTCTGTGCCTTCCTCGCGCGCGGCTTCCACCACTCGGGCGCGACGAAGTAGAGCATCTTTTCTAAATCAAAGAGCTTGTTCAGCACCTCCGACCACGCGTGGCGCGTCTCGTCCGACATATCGGGGTATGTGAACTTCTTGCCCGAAAGTATCTCCTCGTCGGTAAGCGGGTTCTTTCCGGGCGCAAGCGAGCGCAGGAGCTTCCTGTAAACGGCGATCCGCTCCTCCTGCCGCAGGTCTTCGTAACGCCGGGGAGCGATCTTGGATGCCACGGCGATCCTGTCCCTCGCCGCTTTCATGTATGCCTCCTCGTACGCGCGCTTCTGCTCCGCGACGTATGTGCTCATTTTTTTGTCGTTCTCGGTCTTGATCTTCGCGAGGTCCTCCGTCGTTTCCCACGTTAACTCTAATTGCACGGGTATGGACCTGGCGCCGTGGAAGTGAGCCTTTTCCAGATACAGCTTGAACTCGAAGTAACCGTCCTTCAGATCCACGAACTCTTTCGGGTCGTATTTGTTGGCCACTACCTCCGCATCTCCGTGGGATATTACCTTCACAGCCGAGAGCCTGTAATCCTTGTCCGGGGCGCGGAACTTCTGCGGGAATATCCATTTAATTCCCTCGGGCTCGTCCAGGTATCCGATAGAGGTTTCTATCCCATGGCTCCAGGTCTCCTCGGTATCGTCCTCGTCCGCAGCATCGGTGCCGGCGTGGCCCTCGGGCTGAAACGGTATCATGACGCTCTCGGTCGTCGTCTTGGACGGCTTGGGCTCTATCATCTGCGGATGAGGAATGTTACCGAGATTGGGCGGCTCCGCGATGTGCACGAGGTTCGCGACGCCGATCTCCCGCGCCGGGTCGTCGACGAACGTCTGCCATGATAGATAAGTCCCGACGTCCTGCACCTGCACGGCGACGCGGCGCATCTTGCGCCTGAGCTCGTAGTTTATCACGTCGTCGCCCGGATTGGACACGACGTATTTCTTTGACGAGATTTCTTCCTTCTCCGTCACAGTCTTGAACGTCGTGTGCACGCTCTTTTCCATGAGGGACGATATGCGCTGCGTCTGGCGGCGCATGAGGTCGTGCACCGCGTTGCGCGATTCCGACTGCGTCTGGTGATAGTTCATCGACGAGGACGCCTGCACGCTCCCGACGATCCAGCTGTGGCTCCCGCTCACGGACGCGCCGAAGCTGAGGTCCTGCTGGTTTGTCTGCGTCACGGCCTCGTGCAGGTTCTCGAGCGTAAAGCTCTCCTCGAACTGCTCGACCCGGGCAAACGCCGACTCGTCGATTATAGATTCAGTGAGAGTGCGCCTCTTGTTCACCTCGACGAGCTCGACCGTCGTGTGCGGTGCGACCCATACGTGACCGACCGGGGAGCCGAGGAAGCTGTCGAGCTCGAAGAAATACTGCCTGTAGAGATGTATGACGCCGATTGGGGAGACGACTGTGCGGCTCAATATTTCCCCGGGATCGAGATAAGCGAACGGGTCGAACGCCTTGAACAGCTTTATTGCGGCGTTCACGCGGTTGAGTGAGGTCGTGTAGTTAAAGAAAATGTTCTTGAGCTCGCCTGCCCCTCCCGAATCGCGGAGCAGCTGCAGCTGTCCCGCCATGCGCGATTCGTTCTCGAGGAACCCCAGGGCTTTCTCCGAGCGCGCCGTAATGTGATCATCCCTCCCGCCTGTTGCCGGCGAATCGAGCATCCGCTTCGCTTCCTTCTTCACCTCGCGGTTGAGCGTCGCCATCAGCATGTCGTCAGTGAGATGTTGCTTCCAAAAATCCGGTTTATCCAGGTGGCCCCCCGGCGTATAGTTAGGAGCGAGCGCCTCGACGAGCTTGCTCGGATAAACTGGCTTCTCGTTTGCCGTGCCTATGCGTATCTCGCCTATCCTTTCGAGCACGCGGTCGGCGTTGAGGTGAGCGTCTACGTTGGGGTTGATCTTATCGTACACCATGTCGCCCATGCGCTTCCTCTCCTCCGCGTACGACTTCATGAACCATCCCTTGGCCCGCGCTCCGCGCCAGCCGAGGAGAGTCTGATAGACGCCGAAAAGCTCGCTCCCGTACGGGTACTGCCCTTTGAATTTCTCAAGGTCTTCGTACTTGATCATGTTTCGCTCCTCAATGACGTAATGGTAAGTGACCCGGGCCGTATCCGCGCGACCCGCGCGGATAAATCGAGATATACCAATACCCGGAAATACCCTGGCGCACTAAATGTGATGGATTAAATAAGGTAAGAAGGCAGACCCGCCCCTCCTAACTCGACAGCCGGACAAACTGGAATCGGGCAACGTTCCAGTCTCCAGGCTTTGCGTCCCATCCTCACAAATGGTTTGCCAATATCGGTTAGGAAATCTCCGCTATCACATCATATCTAAATCGGCCTGGCCAAGTCAAGGGATTTCGGAGCCGCTAATCCGTTCGGAAGGAAATATCTCATGTAATCATGCGGATACAAGTGTTAAATTGCGGTTTAAGCCCTTCAGCCCGGCTTAACACGGCAACAAAGTCTAACCCGTTCATGCTTAAGCGAGCTCAGCACGAATGGTTTTGTGCTTTCCGACGTTGCACCTGCGGAGGCTCATGCACCGTAAGCGCGGAAGTGGAAACGGCAGAGACGCCGCTACTCCGATCTCCCGCACGCGTGGCGTGCTCAAGCCGACGCCCTTCTTCTCCTCACCGCATAGAACGCGCCGATTAGCGCAAGTCCCGCGGCGGCCGCGATCATACCCCACTCGGATAGCGTTGGAATATTCGCAGTGAAATTCGAGAGGCCGAAGCTGATCCTGTCTATGCCCTCGAAGAATAACAACTGATTCCCGTTAGAAAGATTGATCCTCGTTATGGGCACGGCCGATTGAATGCCCAGGAAACTATCGAAAAAGTCTGTTACCGCGACC
>JAGVLR010000193.1 GCA_020054175.1 Candidatus Dadabacteria bacterium | reverse complement strand
ATATCAAAGTGGTCGGAGTCACTAGGGACATACTCTCGACGGCGCTCGATCATGCGAAGAACGCGAGAATGGTCGTACTCGACAGGATGTCGCAGATAATCGATCAGCCGAGGGGCGACATATCGCCGTTCGCGCCGAGGATTATCTCCATACAGATAAACCCGGAAAAGATAAAGGACGTCATAGGCTCCGGCGGCAAGACTATAAAGAAGATAGTCGAGGTCACCGGCGCACAGATAGACATCGACGACACCGGCAGGGTGAGCATCGCTTCGCCCGACAGGGATGCTTGCGACAAGGCTGTCAGGATCGTTCAGGGCATAGTCGAGGAGATAGAGGTCGGAAAGATTTACAGAGGAACCGTGAAACGTATACTCGATTTCGGCGCTATCGTAGAGCTCGGCTATGGAAAGGACGGGCTCGTTCACATTTCCGAGCTTGCACCGACCAGGGTCAACAGCGTGACCGACGTCATCCAGGAAAAGGACGAGATCCTCGTCAAGTGCATCAGCAGGGAGAACGACGGCAAAATAAGGCTCAGCCGGAAGCAGGCCCTCGGCGAAAACATAGAGAATTACACCAACAATGCAATCTAGATTTGTCTCGGGACCGGCGGGCCTAACGGTTCTCCGGTCTTAAGTTCCCTTCCCCGAAGATCCCAGGTGAAAGAAAAAAAACCGAGACTACTCGTCATCCTAGGCCCCACGGCGTCCGGCAAGAGCCGGCTGGCGATGGAAATCGCGGGGGCCCTGGGCGGTGAGATAGTGAGCTCAGACTCCCTCCAGGTATATAAACATCTCGACATAGGCACAGCGAAACCCTCGCTCGAAGAAAGGGCCGCGGTTACGCATCATCTTATCGATATTCTCGACCCGGACCGGGAGTTTAACGCCGGAACGTTCAGGGATGAGGCGTCGCGCGTCATAGAGTCGCTCGCCGCTGGAGGTAAGAACATTCTCCTCGCCGGCGGGACGTACCTTTACGTAAAAGCGCTTCTCTCCGGCCTCATCGAGGACCTTCCCGCCGACCGCACTATAAGGGCTGCGCTCAGGAAGGAGAGGGCGGAACACGGAACGGCGCCTCTCTACGAGAGGCTTCTCTCTATCGACCCTGAATCGGCTTCGAGGATTCATCCAAACGATTATGTCAGGACGGAAAGAGCGCTCGAAGTGTACGAGCTCACGGGGCAGAAGATGTCTCTCCTACTGTCTCTTCACGAGTTCGCCGTCCGCGATTACGATTACCTCAAAATCGGCATAAACGTCGAGCGTCAAAAGCTGAGGCAGAGAATAGACGAAAGGGTGGACGGCATGATTTCGGCCGGGCTTGTAGACGAAGTGCGCGGCCTCCGCAACATGGGTTACGGCCCCTGGCTGAAACCCATGCAGTCTATAGGCTATAAAGAGATGAACGCCTATCTCGAGGGGGCTCTCGATTTTGACAGGACCGTCGAGCTGATAAAGCGCGACACAAAACGCTTCGCCAAGCGCCAGATGACGTGGCTCAGGGCGGACAAGGAAATAGAGTGGTTCGATATTCCGGGGGATGCGGGAAAGGTTATGGAAATCGCGGAGAGGTTCTTCCGCGGCGAATAAGCTTTCCGCCGCGCGTCACTCGTACTTTTTTAGCTCCTCGTCAACCTTCTTAAGATACTCGCTTTCGGATTCCTCTCCGGGCTCCGCGGGAATGGACTCGACGTCGCCTTCGGGACGCTTCGATTTATGAAGGAAGAGCGCGATTCCGACCGCGCCTAAAGCCACCGCCACCCCGGGCATTATCCAGAGGAGCCAGTTTATTCCCTTGGTGGGCGGCGAGGACAGTATGGAATCACCATAACGCTTGACGAAGTAGTCGAGCACTTCCTGGTTGGTTTTCCCTTCTTCGAGCTGCTTTTTGATTATCATCCTTATGTCGTTCGCGAGATTGGAATTAGACTCTGCGACGCTTTGCCCCTGGCACACAGGGCACATGAGATGGTAGGCAATTTCGTTCACCCTGTCGTCGATGCTCTTCTCCGTGGCAAATGCGGCAGAGGAAAACAGGATGAGAGTAATTAACGCCATCATGGCGAATCCCGTATATTTGTTCGTGCTCGGTAAAGTCATATTTATCGCTCTCCGCCCGGGGCTATGAAGTCTGCTCCTCGGGTTTCATCGCCCTCTCGAGGTAATAGTCGATTATGTCTCTCGTGAGAGGGCCGTTGTACTTATCCCTTATCTTCCCCGTCTCGTCTATAAAATAAGTCTCCGGCACGCCGCCTATCCCGAAGTTAACCTGTATCTCCTCTTCAGGGTCGATGCCGTGGGGATATTCGCCGCCGAATTTTTTCATGTACGTCATGGCGTTTTCGTTGTCGTCCCAGACGTTCACGCCGAGGAAGACGACGTCTCTGTCTTTATACTTTTGCCAGGCCTCTTCGAGCGCCGGGGCTTCCTGGCGGCAGGGCGTGCACCACGACGCCCAGAAATTGAGGAGGACCGTCTTTCCCTTGAGCTCTTCCGAAGTGATTCGCTTTCCGTCGTAGAGTTTTATGGTGAAACCGGGTGCTTCCTTTCCGATTAGGGGGGAGGTTTTCGTCAGGTCTCTGTCGCCGAAAAGGGCGTATCCGAGCACTGCCAGGATTGTTATAATGGCAGCCAGCACGCCGAATTTGATGATACTATTAACTATTTTCATCTCGCCTGCTTATCCGGGGGATGGAAATATTATAGCCAATCCTGTGAATTTTTCATGTTCTACAGGATATTAAGACCGGTTTATGCCTTAAGGTGCGTTTCTTTCAGGGCCGGGCGAAATCCCGGGGGCCTTGTGCTATAATACAACTTAGGGTTATGGATGGGTTTTTCCCCGGCAGTATGCACACATGAACAGCGACTACGAGAATGTCAGGAACGGCAGCATGAGGTTTCATGACGAAGAGGTGGAGCGTTACAGGGCACTTCTCGATTACGGGATTCTCGACACCGTACCGGAAGAGGCCTTCGACGAGATATCACGTCTCGCCGCATACGTGTGCAAAACACCTATATCGCTGATCACCTTCGTAGACGAGAGCCGCGAGTGGTTCAAGTCCGCGACGGGTTTCGAAACGGACATCACCGAAGTTCCAAGAGACAGGTCCTTCGGTACTTACGTGATTAATAACCCCGGGGACTTTCTGGCGATATCCAATCCGCTCGAAGACGACAGAACCAGGCACAATCCGCTTTTCAACCGCCTGAAGGACATTAATTTCATAGCCGGGGTTCCCCTAGCCGACGATGCAGGTCATAAGCTGGGATCCCTCTGCATAATGGGGTTCATTCCGAAACAGCTGAGCTCGGAGCAGATATCGTTGCTCCACACCATAGCCAGGAAGGTCGTCCTTCAGCTCGAGAAGAGAAAATATGTGGCCGAGAAACGGGAAAGGCAGGTAGCTGAGCTCAGGGTCGCGCCGCCGGCGGGTGAACAGGAAAGCAATGGGGTCGTGAGGGAGAGTGTCCGCAATCCTTTCGTTTCGAGTTTAGACGGCTCAGTTTCGGAAACGCGCGACGAGCCTCTGGATTTTAATCCGGAAGCGGACGAGGAGAGTCCAGCCGCCATACGGAACGAGATAAGGGACCGTGTCGGCGACCTCGAAATACAGAACAGAAAGCTTCTTGTTTTATGCGAGATGGACGAGCTTTTGCAGGCTTCGAGAACCGAAGAAGAGGTCTATACTATCATAGCTCATTATTCGAAGCTTCTTTTCCCGGAAGGCTCTGGCGGGCTCTACGTTTTCAACGACATCCTTACGATACTGGAATGCGTTTCGAGCTGGGGAGAAATCAACAGCCACCGCGAGTTTCTCCCGGATAAGTGCTGGGCCCTCAGGCTCGCCCGGGTGCATATGTCGGGCAGCCCCAGCAGAGAGCTTTACTGCCAGCACCTGAATCATTCGGAAGCCGTGAACTACTTCTGCGCGCCGCTCGTAGCCAGGGGCAAGACGCTCGGGCTTCTTTACCTTCAGCAGCCGAACGGCTCGGGGAACGAGGCAGACGCGTATACGCAGAATACATACGACCAGCACATAATCGCGACGGCGGCCAAGCTATCGGCGCTTTCGCTGGCCAACATCAAGCATCACGAGGCACTCAAGAACTACGCGATTTACGACTCGCTCACCGGTCTTTTCAACAGGCGCTACATGGAGGAAACCCTCAAGCGAGAGATAAGCAGGGTGACGCGTAACAAGGAGCCGCTCGGGCTGATAATGGTCGACATAGATCACTTTAAGCAGTTTAACGACGCATACGGACACACCGCGGGCGACATGCTGCTGAAAAGCATAGGGGATTTTTTCAAGGACAGCATCAGGCGCGAGGACATAGCCTGCCGTTACGGGGGCGAGGAATTCGTTCTTATTCTGCCGGGCTCGTCGCTCGAAAACACATTCCGGAGGGCCGAGCAGATTCACGACGACATAAAGCGCGTCCGCGTAAGGCACAGGGGCGGCTTCATAAGCTCTGTCGAGGTTTCAATGGGCGTCGTGGTATTCTCGGAACACGGCAATTCAGCAGAGCACCTTCTGGAATCTGCGGACAAGGCCCTCTACAGGGCAAAAACCCTTGGCCGGAACAGGATAGTGGTAGCCTGACAACCGGATTCGGCTATCAGGCCCCCCCATTCACTTCTAATGCCCCGCTTCTCAGTTGGCTGAAGCCGGGGCTGCCTTAAAGCTCTTAAGATTCTCGACGCTCTCGAAATAATATACGCCGCCTTCCGGAGTCGCTCCTATAACGGCTACGGCCTTATCCACCTGCTGACCGCTGACGGGGTCTACAGCAACCCTGCTCTCGGCGTTCGCTTTGAGGCGCGCTTCGCACATCTCGCAGCAGCCGTAGTAAGTTTTGTTCTCGACGACGACAGGTATCTGCTCCTTGGGGAAGAGGTGGTCCGTCATCATGCATACATACTTGGACTCGACCTGCACAAGCGAGGGCGAGCTGTTGTCGGCTCTCGATTCCGCAATCTGAAATCCTAATACCGCAACCAGGCAAAGGCCTGCGAAGGCGAGCGCCTTTAAGGTGAATGTTCTCGTATTCATATCGGTTCCTCCTTAACGTTGAATTCAGAATAAGATTATAAATGACATTTCTTTCGTTAAAAGCATAAATTCCGTCAATGTCCGTTTTCATGCGTATGTCCGTCCGCCCTCTCTTTCATGAGATCGTACGACTCTTCGGTCATATCGGGCAGCTTTTTCACGAACGCCGCTATTGCTCACATCTCGTCGTCGGTGTGTGTCGAGCCGAACTCGGGCATTCCGGTCATCTTTATGCCGTGCTTTACGACCCAGAACGTCTCGCGGGGCATCAGCTGTCCGGCCGTTTCCGCAAGCGCCGGGGGAGGCGGATTGAACCCAGCCGCCGGCTCCGTTCCCGGCGAGCCGTGACACCCCGAGCACATATTGTCGTAATGGCCGAAGCCCTTCTCGACGAGCGAAGGGTCGTCGAGCGGCGGCGTGCTTATGCCGCTCGAATGAAACTCTATCGACTTGTCCCTCGCCTGGCTGAGCAGGCGCTCCACGGCTTCCGTATGCGGTACTGTAGCCGCGATGTTATAGCGGCCCGAGTAAGCGTAAAGAAACAACCCGCCTGCAATAACGATTAGTAGAAATAAGGCTCTCAGGATATTCATTATTTCCCCTCCTTATAAATTGTATCCCTTTTAATTGAAACTGGTTGGCATCAATAAAACTTTCAATTTTGATTAAGAGCATGATTGTATCATTACCTCTTCGTCTTAACGCAATGTCCAACCAAACGATAAATGTTTTCTTACTCCCCCACAGCTTTCTCGGCTCTCCTCAAAAAACGAGGAATAAAAGCCGGAGTAGTTGTTGCATATCTGGTGTATTCGTCTCCAAATTCCTCGAGCGCCTCACGCTCTTTTTACTTTTAAAAATCTCGCATTGATTGCTACTATTATCGTGCTCAGCGACATCAATACCGCTCCCATTGCGGGTCCCAAAAGTATATTCGGGTAGAGGACGCCCGCCGCGAGCGGGATAGCGACAACGTTATATCCT
>JAGVLR010000022.1 GCA_020054175.1 Candidatus Dadabacteria bacterium | reverse complement strand
GAGTATGTTCGCGAGCACGTCGAGCGCAGCCACGTCCTCGCCCCTCGCGTTCGGAGCGTGATAGGCCAATGAGAAATATCCTTCCTGAACGGGCTTGTCGATGACGAACGCCCTCATTTCCGTCTGCTGCGGCTCAGGCGCTATGTCGCAGGCCGGTATGTCCCATTTTTTCAGCTTCCCGAAGGTCTCTTCGATCTTTGCTTCTATCGTTTCCGGGTCGAAGTCGCCCACGACTATGAGGGCCATGTTCTGAGGGGAATACCACTTATGATAAAAGTCCGTTATGCCCTTCCTGTCAAAAGACCTGACGCTCTCCTCGCTCCCGATTATCGGCCTTCCGTAGGAGTGCTGCTGAAACATCGTCGAGAACAATTTTTCGCTGAGGTTTCTGCCGGGGCTGTCCTGTCCGCGTCTAATTTCTTCGACGACGACTTCCAGCTCCTTTTCGAGCTCCTTGGGGTCGAACGTCGAGTTCTGCATGGCATCCGAAAGCACGTCGAGTGCAGTGTCCTGGAACCTGCTTGCTATGACTACGTAATAGACCGTTTCGTCGAACGAGGTGAACGCGTTTATGTCGCCGCCGCTGCCCTCAATGACGCGGGCGATTTCGCCGACCGCCCTTTTCTCGGTGCCCTTAAAGAGCATGTGCTCGTGGACGTGCGCTAGGCCGTACTCGCCTTCCGTCTCGCACGCGCTCCCCGTTTTAACCCACACATTCACCGCCACGACCGGCGAGGAATGGTTCTCTTCGAGAATCACCGTAAGCCCGTTTTCGAGCTCGTATTTCGTCACGCCGTTCACTGTCGTTTTCGTCTTGACGGCTTCATTATCCATACTTTTCTCCTCTCTTCTGCACGAAACCGCCGTAACGAGCACGGCGGCGGTCAGGATTATCGGCAGTATCCGCAACGCGCCGAAAAAGCCTCTTTCCGGGTTGGAATACAGTTTCAGGTATCGAATGAGATTCGGTATCATCGGCGGCCCGCCCTTTTATTTTATCGCTGCATCTGGAATCTGGGGTCTTTAGTAACGCTAATAAGATAACGGCATTTAGCCCCCGTTCAAGCAGAGGGAGGCCACATCTCAGGAATAGTCATTAATAAAAGGAACTTACGAAGATTAATAATCAGCCCTCTTCCCGCGTATGGGGCTGCTCGGCGGCGCCGCGCCTGCCGGTCAGGTACTTGAAGATGTAAATAAGAAGGCCCGAGACGGCGTAGAGATAAACGAGGAAGATGAACATGATTTCGGGGTTGGTAATGATGGCGGCGATGATTATCGCGGCTACGACGAGGGCGTTAAACGGCCCGCCGAGCTTTAAGGTGGGTTGTTTCGAGTATATGACGTTGCTCACCATGAGCAGCCCCACAACCGGTGTCGCGAAGAGGTAAAACCATATCACGCGCTCATCCGGAGTTATTCTCAGCGCCGAAAGCAGCATCAGCGGCGCCACGACAAGCCCCGCAGCCATCGGGCTCGGGAGGCCGGTGAAATTAAACCTCTCGACGTTACCCGATTGCACGTTAAAACGAGCCAGCCTGAGCGCGGCGCAAACGGTATAGAATATGACGACCATGAGCCCCAGCTCGCTCTTTTGCATGAGCGTCGATACGAAAAGAAGGACTGCAGGAGCGACGCCGAAGGAAACGAGGTCCGAAAGCGAATCGTACGACAGGCCGAAGTTGCTCTCGTGCTTGATGAATCTCGCAAGCCTGCCGTCGAGCATGTCGAAGAAAAAGGATATTACGATGAAAGCACCCGCCCACCAGAGCCTCTTGAACTCCCATTCCGGCGAGGCCGCGGGCGCGCCGTGACCAGCCGCCACCTGTATCGAAGTCATTATGGAAAGGAGCCCGAAGGAAAGGTTCCCGGTGGTAAAAATGTTCGGAAGAACGGGCATTACCTTCTGCCGCCTCGACTTCTTCCGCCTTATGCTTTGCTCGCGTCTAGCCATGCTATCACGCTCTCCCCTGCTTTTACCCTGCGCCCTTCCCTAGCTTCTATTATATACCCTTCCGGCACGTATACGTCCACCCTCGACCCGAACTTTATCATGCCGAACCTCTGCCCCTTTTCGAATTTCATATCGACGTCCGCGTAAGAAACGATGCGCCTGGCGAGGAATCCCGCTATCTGCATGACGACGAACGTATCGCCTCCGGCAGTCTCGATTAACGTCGAAAGCCTCTCGTTGTCGTCGGATTTCCGCTTCATGGCTTCCGAAAGAAGCCATGTCGGCATGTTGGCGATGTTGAAGCTCCCGGGGGAATATTTGGTGCCTGTGACCCTGCCCTTAACGGGCATCCTGTTTATGTGGCAGTCGTAAAGGGCTAGGGATATGCAGATCCTCGTCATGGGCTGCCCGAGGAAGTCCCTTTCGTAGATCTCGCCGACTTCGATGACTATCCCGTCCGCCGGTGAAACGACCGCTTCCGGGGCGTCGGGGACGTCCCTTTCCGGGTCGCGGAAGAAGAAGAGAACTATCACCGCCAGCCCTGCGAATACAAAGGAAAGGACGGTTAAGTCTACTATCGCGGCCGCCCAGGCCAGGAACGCCAGTATACCGAGATACGTGAAACCCTCGGTGGCTATGGGTGGCCGCTTTCTTTCCATCAGTTTTTCGTCTTGTCTACGAGCTTCTTCTTGAAGAGGGAGCTCATCATGCCTCTGAGCTGGCCGCCGATGTCCTCTATCGGATGGGTCTCGCCCTTCTTCATGAGTGCATTGTAAACCGGCCTGCCCGCCCTGTTCTCGAG
>JAGVLR010000023.1 GCA_020054175.1 Candidatus Dadabacteria bacterium | reverse complement strand
AAGTCTTGTCGCTTCTCTTTCCCTTTTCGTTTTCGAAAACTTCCTGGTCTATCTTCAGCCCGAGCCCGAGCCCCATCTCCGTCAGCCTCTCCTTGATTTCGTAAAGCGAGCGCTTGCCGAAATTTTCGAGGTTGAGAAGATCCTCTTCGGTCTTCTGCACGAGGTCGCCGGCGTACTCGACTCCCGCCTTCCGGAGGCAGTTGAGCGAGCGGGCCGAGAGGTCCATCTCCTCGATGGAGTTGAACAGAATCTCTTCCGTGCCCTTTATCTCCTGCTTGTCGTCGTTCTCGAATACTTCGTCCACTTCGGCTTCGTCGAAGTTGATGAATACCGTCAGCTGATGCTTTACTATCTTGGCGGCGTAAGCGAGCGCGTCCTCGGGAAGCATCGTGCCGTTCGTCCATATCTCTATCGTGAGCTTCTGGAAGTCCGTCCTTCGCCCTACCCTCGAATTCGTAACGGCATAGTTGACTTTCCTGACCGGCGAGAAAAGCGCGTCGATCGGAATTACGCCTATCGTGCTCTGAATTTCGCCGCGCCTTTCCACAGGCTCGTAGCCCCTTCCCATCTCGACCCTCATTTCCATTTCGAGCTTGGCTCCTTCGGAAAGAGTTGCTATGTGATGGCTCGGGTTCAGTATCTCGACGTTATGTCCGGTGGTGATGTCTCCCGCCTTGATGTCGGTCTCACCCTGAGCGCTTACGCGAATCGTCTGCGGCTCGTAGGTGTGCATCTTGAGGTCCATGCCTTTGATGTTCAGTATTATCTCTGTAACGTCCTCTTTTACGCCCGGTATCGAGGAGAACTCGTGCAGCACTCCGTCGATTTTAATGGACGTAACCGCTGGTCCCTGTATGGAAGAGAGCAGAACTCTCCTGAGTGCATTTCCCAGCGTTACACCGTATCCGCGCTCCAAAGGCTCGCACACGAATTTTGCGTATGTATGAGAAGCGGTCCTTTCGTCCCTCTCGATTCTCTTCGGTTTTATTAGGTCCTGCCAGTTTTTCTGAAAATCCTTCACCTTGCTCCCTCCATTATATGAAGATGAGATTCATACGCCTTTTGGAAACGCCTTTTAATTATCTTTGTATAATCGATCTTTATACCCTCGAATAGAATTCGACTATGAGCTGCTCTTCGATCGGGAACGTTATGTCCTCGCGCTCGGGGTTCCTGAGCACCGTAGCCCTGAGATTTTCCTCGTCGAGCTGGAGCCATTCGGGAACGCCTCTTCTGGAAGTGAACTCCAGGGCCTGCGTTATCCTCTGAAGTTTTTTGCTCTTTTCCCTGATCTCGATCTTGTCCCCGGTCTTAACCTGGTAAGACGGGATGTTGACGGACTCGCCGTTTACGAGCACGTGCCCATGGCTCACGATCTGCCTTGCGTCGTTCCTCGAGCTACCCATGCAGAGGCGATATATTACGTTGTCGAGTCTTCTTTCGAGCATCGAAATGAGAATGGAGCCGGTTACGCCTTTAACGCGGGCCGCCTTTTCGAAATAGCCCCTGAACTGCTTTTCGCGAAGCCCGTACATTCTCTTCACTTTCTGCTTTTCTCTGAGCCGCACCCCGAACTCGGAAAATTTACTACGGAACTTTCCGTGCTCACCCGGTACCTGCTCGGGCCTTTTCTCTATAGCCGTCTTGCCGTTGTAACTGCGCTCTCCCTTGAGGAACAGGTTGACCCCTTCTCTCCTGGAAAGCCTGTCAGTAGGCCCAGTATATCTTCCCATGTTAAAGCGTAACCTCCTTGAGTTCTGCTAAGACTCGAGTGTTTCCAAAAAACATAAATCAGACCCTCCTCCTGCCCGGCGGCCTGCATCCGTTATGCGGTATTGGCGTGACGTCCCTTATGAATGTGATCTTGAGGCCCGAAGCCTGTAGCGATCTCACGGCCGGCTCCCTTCCCGGGCCGGGGCCCTTCACGAAAACGGACACCGTTCTCATACCGACCGCGGCAGCCTTCTTGGCAGCGTCTTCTGCCGCAATCTGAGCTGCGAACGGGGTCCCCTTACGTGTGCCCTTGAAGCCCTTCATACCGCCGCTCGACCACGCGATCACATTTCCCGCAGTGTCGCTGATGGTGATGATGGTATTGTTGAAAGTGGCCTGGATGTTTACCACGCCCTGTTCCACAAATTTCTTTACTTTTTTCTTGCCGCCTTTTTTTACAGCCATCTGTTATCTCCGTAACCGATTATTTACCGGCCTTCTTCTTTTTAGCTATTGCGGTTCCGCGCGGCCCTTTCCTGGTCCTCGCGTTCGCCCTTGTTTTCTGTCCGCGCGTCGGGAGGCCGAGCCTGTGCCTTATGCCCCTGTAACAACCGATCTCGATGAGTCGCCTGATATTGCCCTGCACTTCCTTTCTGAGCTCACCTTCCACGAGATACTTGTTCTCGATTATGTCCCTGATTGCAGCCACTTCCTGGTCCGTAAGGTCCTTGGAGTGCGTGTTCACGTCTATGGCGGCTTCCTTCAGGATATCGTTCGAGAACTTCCTGCCGATACCGTAGATGTACGTAAGCCCGATTTCTATCCTTTTATTCAGCGGTATGTCAACGCCTGCTATTCTGGGCATATTTCTTCTCCCTACCCTTGCTTCTGTTTATGTCTCTTGTTTACGCAGATAATCCTTATAACGCCCTTTCGCTTGATTACCCTGCATTTATCGCAAATCTTTTTTACTGACGCTCTAACTTTCACGGTCTTCACTCCGTAATATCATTTTTTCAGTCTGTAAGTGATCCTGCCCTTCGTGAGGTCGTACGGGGAAAGCTCAAGCTTAACCTTGTCCCCCGGCAATATGCGTATGAACCTCGTCCTCATCTTGCCGGAAACATATGCCAGAATTTCATGACCGCCATCAATCTCCACTCTGAACATCGCATTAGGCAGCGCCTCAGTCACGGTACCTTCGAACTCTATTCTTTCTTCTTTAGCCATAAGTTTATCTACTGTGTTAAAACCAGCGGGCCGTTTTCCGTAACAGCAACCGTATGCTCGAAATGAGCCGAAAGTGTTCCGTCCACCGTAACCGCCGTCCATCCGTCGTTAAGTATCTTCACGTCGGGCCTGCCGACATTCACCATCGGCTCTATCGCTATAACCATGCCGGGCTTAAGCTTTATGCCCTTGCCGTTGCTCCCGTTCTCGGGAACGAAGTTAGGCACCTGCGGGTCCTCGTGAAGCTTCCTGCCGATGCCGTGCCCGACGAAGGACCTCACCACTGAAAATCCTTCCTGCTCTACATGGCCCTGTATTGCGGCCGATATGTCGTAGAGCCTGTTTCCCGGCTTTGCCTCGTTTATCCCCCTCATGAGGGATTCTTCGGTCACTTTCAAAAGCTTTTCGGCTTGAGAAGATATGCCGCCTACCGGCACCGTAATCGCCGAATCGCCGTAAAACCCGTCGAGCAGAACCCCGAAATCAAGGCCTACTATATCGCCTTCTTTAAGGACCTTCTTCTTCGACGGTATGCCGTGCACCACTTCGCTGTTAACGGCAAAGCATACCGACGCCGGGTAGCTCGAATAGCCTTTGAACGCTGGCTTGGCCCCCTTGCTCACAGCCACATCCTCTGCGATGCGGTCGAGGTCCCACGTCGAAACGCCCGCAACCACGTTCTCACGCATTTTCCTGAGCGCTTCCACGACTACCTGCGCCGCGGAGCGCATTTTCTCTATTTCTTCCTTGTTCTTCAAATAAATCATGCCCTCAAATCCGCCAGCACCGAATCGATTTTTCCGAATACGTCGTCGATGCTCCCCATTCCGTCAACTTCGTGCAGGACGCCTTCCTCTGCGTAGTAAGATTTTAGAGGCTCGGTCTGATTTCGGTAAACCTTGAGCCTGTTCCTTACTACATCTTCGGTATCGTCCTCTCTTCCTTCTATCTTCTGGCGCTCGAGTATTCTTTTGACGATCTCCTCGTCGTTTACCTCTATAGATACGACGGCGTCTATGGACGCTCCGGTCGAATTGAGCATCTCGCTGAGCGCTTCGGCCTGAGGTACCGTACGCGGGAAGCCGTCCAGCATAAATCCGCTCTTCGCGTCGTTCTCGCCGATTCTATCTTTTATTATTCCTATAACAACTCCGTCGGGAACAAGCTCTCCCTTGTCCATGTATGACTTCGCAAGCTGTCCCAGCTCCGTGCCGTTCTTGACGGCCGCCCTCAGCATGTCTCCCGTCGATATATGTGCCGTAGCATATTTCTGAGTAATTCTAACCGCCTGGGTCCCCTTTCCGGCACCCGGGGGACCGAACAATATAAGTCGCATTATATAAACACCACCATTAAATATTGTATCTTCTGGGACCTTTCATCCCGCGCTTCTTCACGAACCCCTCGTAACTGTGAGTGATGAGGAACGATTCCACCTGCTGAACGAAGTCAAGGGTGACGCCCACCACGATCAGGAGTGAGGTGCCGCCGAAGTAGAAAGGCAGATTAAACGGCTCCCGCTGCAGAAAGGATGGTATAGCGCACACGAAAGCCACATATACGGCGCCTATGAACGTTATTCGTCCGAGTATCCTGTCTATGTACTCGGAGGTCTTCTTTCCCGGCCTTATTCCGGGTATAAAACCGCCGTTCTTCCTGAGATTCTCAGCAAGATCGTCCGGATTATAAATGATCGCCGTGTAGAAATAGGCGAAAAATATAATTAATGCTGCAAATATAATATTATACACGAGCAGGTTCTCGAATAACAAATCCGACATATCCCGGAGGAACGGAACGTTGACGAATGTAAGAATCGTCGCAGGGAATATAAGAAGCGAAGAAGCGAAGATGGGGGGTATGACGCCCGCCGTGTTCGTTTTCAGCGGAAGGTGCGAAGACTGCCCGCCATATACCTTCCTTCCGACGACCCTTCTCGGATACTGTACCGGTATCTTTCGATACGACCTCTCGACAAATACTATGAAGGCAACCACAAGAATGAGGAGGAGGAAGATCAGCGCAACGCCGAATACGGTCATTTCGCCCGTGCTTATGAGCCTCACGATATTCCACAGCGCTCCCGGTATCCCGACGAGAATCGAGGCGGCGATGATGAGCGATATGCCGTTTCCTATACCGCGCTCTGTAATCTGCTCGCCTATCCACATAACAAAAAGGGAGCCTGCCGTCAGCGTTAGGACCGTCATGATCCTGAACGTCCAGCCTGCGTCCTTTACCACAGGTGTGCCCGTGCCCATTCCGCTTTCAAGAGTGACGGCAAGCATGAAGCCCTGCACTATACATATAAGTACTGTTCCGTAACGGGAGTACTGATTAATCTTTCTCCTGCCGGCCTCCCCTTCCTTCTGCATTGCTTCCAGGGTCGGAAACGCCTTTACGAGAAGGGACATTATAATCGAGGAGGTGATATAAGGCATAACGCCGAGCGCGAAGACTGACGCACGCTCGAGCGCACCGCCCGAAAACATGTTCAGTATGTCGAATATCGTGCCCCTGGTCTCTTCGAAGAGCCTGACAATCTGCTCGGAATCTATGCCGGGCAGAGGGACGAACACCCCGAGCCTGTAAATAACCAGCATAAGGGCCGTGAACAAAAGGCGCTTGTTAAGCTCAGGTATTCTAGGAATAGCACCTATATTTCTATTCATATAATATCTGCCTTACCGCCTTTCTCTTCGATCTTCTTTATGGCGCCCTTGCTGAACGCCGCCGCTTTTACGGTAAGCGCCTTTTCGAGATCGCCGTTTCCGAGAATCTTTATAGGGTTCTTTCCCTTTGCAAGGCCGGCTGCCTTCAGCTCGACGTCCGTAACGACGTCGCCGTCGTTGAATCTATTAAGATCGGAGACGTTGACGAGGTCTATCTTTTCCCTGTTCCTGCTGGTGAAGCCCCTCTTGGGCGATCTCAGCTTGAGCGTCGTCTGTCCGCCTTCGAACCACGGCGAAACCTTTCCGCCGGACCTGGCCCTCTGGCCCTTGTGCCCCTTTCCGCTCGTCTTTCCCGTACTCCCCGAACCTCTTCCTACCCTTTTTTTCTGCTTTTTCGCACCCGGCTGGGGAGATAGACTGTTAAGCATCTGATTAAGACCTCGTGTAATGAATTTTTATTCGCCCGCCCGGTATTCCCGGTGCGGGGTTCGCGGATTATCGTTCTTCAAGAAACTCAATTCAAATAAGACTTCGGGAGATCGAGCTCCTTTAAGTCCTTGCCTCTGATATCGGCCACTTCCTGCGGCATTCTGAGAAGAGCAAGCCCGTTTATCGCCGCCTTTACGACGTTAAGAGGGTTGGTCGAGCCCACGACTTTCGACAGTATGTCGCTGATTCCCGAAAGCTCGACGACGGCGCGCACGGCTCCGCCCGCGATAACTCCGGTACCAGGCGACGCCGGTCTCAGCATAACCCTGCTCGATACGTGCTCTCCAAGCACCTCGTGGGGTATCGTGTTCCCCTTTATCGGCACCCTTATAAGGTTCTTCTTGGCCTTTTCTATCGCCTTTCTGATGGCGTCGGGCACCTCGTTCGATTTGCCGAGGCCCGATCCTATGATACCTTCGGAATTGCCTACCACCGCGAGCGCAGTGAAGTGAAACCTCTTTCCGCCCTTGGTAACCTTGGCCACTCGTCTGATATGGACCACCTTTTCTTTGAGCTCATACTCGGTTGCGTCGATCTTTTCTTTTTGCAAGTACGCCTCCAGCTATAAATCCTTTGAAATTCTTTTTGTTAAAATTCGAGACCTGCTTCCCTCGCGGCATCGGCGAAAGCCTTTATTCTGCCGTGATAGGGATAACCGCCGCGGTCGAAAGAAACCTGGCGTATGCCTTTCGCAACGGCCCTCTCCGCGAGAACCTTACCGACGATTTTCGCTTCGTCGGTCTTCTTCGTTTTTTCCTTCCCGAGAATCTCCCTGATTTCAGGAGTGAGGGAAGACGCCGATACTATCGTTACCGAATTGAGGTCGTCTATGATCTGCCCGTAAATGTGCGACGAGGATTTGAAAACCGAAAGTCTCGGCCTTTCCGGACTTCCGGAAACCTTCCGCCTTACCCTCGTGTGCCTTATATCCTTTTTTATCTTCCTGCTGAGTCTTGTCGTCATCCCTTACCTCCCGATTTTCCGGGCTTCAGCTTCAGTTTTTCAGTGGAATATCTGATTCCCTTTCCCTTGTACGAATCGGGCGGCCTGAGCTCCCTTATCCGGGCAGCAGTCTGTCCGAGGACCTGCTTGTCGATGCCCTTCAAGATAAGCCTCGTGCCCCTTTCCTCGAATTCCGCCGATATCCCCTGGGGAATCGTGAATTCAATAGGGTTCGAATACCCGAGGTTGAACTTTATCTGGCTGCTCCCGAGCGATTCCGCCCTGTAACCGACGCCGACGATCTCGAGGGTCCGGGAAAATCCTTCGCTGACTCCCGTCACCATGTTAGAAAGGACGGCCCTCGTAAGCCCGTGAAGGGCCTTTATCTCCTTTTCGTCGCTGTCCCTGTCTACAATCAGGGTTTCTTCTTCGAGCTTGGCGTTTACACCTTCGGGCATGTCCCAAGTCAGCTTGCCCTTTCCGCCTTCGATCTCTACAACGCCGTTCTTAAGGCCTATCTTGACCCCGTTCGGCACTTTTATAGGTTTTCTTCCAATTCGAGACATTAATGCTCCCTCACAATATAGAACAGATAAGCTCCCCGCCCACTCCCCGCTTCCTGGCTTCGTTACCCGTCAGAATGCCCTTGGAGGTCGAGAGTATGCAGGTTCCGAGACCGCCCATTATACGGGGAATCTCGCCCTTGCCGACGTAAACCCTTCTGCTCGGCTTGCTGATTCTCTGGATTTCCTTTATAACACTCGTCTTCCCCGAAGCGTAGGCGAGGGTTATCGTTATAACCTTCCTCACGCCTTCCCCTTCGAGCTTGTAGTCGCTTATATATCCCTGCTCTTTCAAGATCCTCGCAAGCTCCGCCTTTATAGTGGAGCTCGGTATCGTAGCCGTCTTGTGACCCGCAATCAAGGCGTTTCTGATCCTCGTAAGCATGTCGGCTATCGGGTCTGTCATGTTTTATTGCCCCCTGTAATAATCTGAAAAATTAATTCGTCGAATCTTTCTCGAATACCGCTTACCAGCTCGACTTTCTTACGCCCGGTATCTTGCCATGGCTCGAAAGGTCCCTGAAGCATATCCTGCACATGTCGAAGTGTCTGATGTAGGACCTCGGCCTTCCGCAGAGAGGGCAGCGGTTCCTCTGCCTCACCTTGAACTTGGGCTCCCTCATCGATCTTTCCATAAGTCCTTTGCGTGTCATCGAGCTTTATCTCCTAGTTTGTTGTAAACGGCATTCCGAATTCCTGAAGGAGGCTCCTTGCCTCTTCGTCCGTCTTGGCCGTGGTCACTATGCTTATGTTCATACCCTTCACATGCTGGACCTTGCTGTAGTCTATCTCGGGGAATATTACCTGCTCCCTTAGGCCGAGCGTGTAGTTGCCGCTTCCGTCGAACGCCTTGGAGGATACCCCGCGAAAGTCCCTCACCCTCGGAAGGGCGAGATTCACGAGCCTGTCCAGGAACTCGTACATCCTGTTCCCGCGAAGCGTGACCGCGACCCCTACGGGAAGGCCTTCCCTCAGCTTAAATCCCGCGATGGATTTCTTCGCTGCCTTGACGACAGGCCTCTGGCCGGTGATTCGTCCGAGCTCATCCACCGCCTCTTCTATAACCTTCTTGTCCTTACCGGCGTCGCTGAGCCTGCCGAGTCCCATGTTTATGACGATCTTCTCGATCGTGGGGATCTGCATCGGGTTCTTATATGAATATTTCTGGTTTAAAGAAGGAGCAACCTTCTCCTGATATAATCCTTTTAACCTGGGAGCCATTATTTCCTGATCTCCTCTCCGCTCTTTTTGCTATACCTTACTTTCTCTCCGCTGGAGAGCACCTTACGCCCTATGCGGACGGGCTTGCGGTCCACGCTGTCGAGCAGCATGAGGTTGGAAACGTGTATCGGCGCTTCCTTCTCGACGATGCCGCCGGTCGGGTTCTTCTGAGACTGTTTCTCGTGGCGCTTAACGATATTGAGCTTTTCCACGAGCGCCCCGTCCTTCTTCTTGAGAACCTTTATGACCTTCCCGGTCTTGCCTTTTTCCTTCCCCGCCGTTACGTATACCGTATCGCCGGATTTTATGTTGAATTTCTTCTTATGAGTACTATTCTGTTTTTCTGTCAAAGCCATTTCACACCACCTCTGGGGCCAGGGAAATAATTTTCATAAACCCTTTCGTCCTGAGTTCCCTCGCTATCGGTCCGAATACGCGCGTTCCTACCGGCTCGTT
>JAGVLR010000210.1 GCA_020054175.1 Candidatus Dadabacteria bacterium | reverse complement strand
ATCTGGTAGGTTCCCGCCTCCGCTATTGTAACAGTCGCCTCGAAAGGAAGCTTCTCGCTCCTGACCAGGAGCGGGCTGCCTCCCCCTTGCGCCGGCCTCAATCTGAGCGTGGCCCCCTCCCCTACGTGACCGGCCGACGGGTCGGGTTCGAGCTTGATGGTCACCTCTTCGCCTCCCTCCGCCTCGAAGCTGAAGGTATCGTTGTCACCCCTGCCAGGCCTGGGATCGTCGCCGAGAAAAGACGTTACGGAAGCATCGGCGACGTCCGCTACTGTACCGAGACCCGGGAAAATCACACTAATCAGGGTATCTCCGAATCTGCCTTCCGATATTTGCAGGCTCACTGACGCCGTTCCGGGAGGTATCGCTATGCCCTGCGTGACGATTTCATCTTCCGGGACCGGTCCTTCGTCGAAGCACGAATCCGTAAAAATCACTGAGCAGTACCACGTGCCGTACGGACTGAACTGACCTACTGCCGCAGTATAAAAGTATGACGTACCCCCGCCCGCGGGGACAAGCACCCTCGGCGTATGCCTGGAAAACGGCCCCGTGCATTCGAAGCATTTCTCGCTATTGGTCTGATTTGTAACGTAGAACTCTATTTCATAAACGGCTAGAGCGCCTTTCGGCAAAAGAGCGCCAAGACACGACACCGCACAGACGAAGATTATTATTTTATTCATCCACCGTTCTCCTTTCCGCTCCCGGCTGCAAATGCATTCTCCCTGTAGCACAGCGGCACGATACACTGTTTTTAATTCATTATATAAGTATAGCGCCGTTTAGGTCAGCTGAGGTTAAAAAGAGAACGGCTAAATAATTCGAGGCCGCATACAGAAGCGGAAGGAAAAATATAGGCTGGTTAGCTTTTACCGCGCCGCTTTTTCCACTTATTCTCGAGGTATTTCCTCAACGCCGACTCTCTTCCGATCTCCGTCGGCTCGTAGAATACGGCGTCCTTCAGCTCGTCGGGAAGAAAGTTCTGCTCTATGAAGTGATCGGGAGAATCGTGGGAATATTTATATTCCTTGCCGTACCCGATCTCCTTCATCAGCTTCGTGGGTGCGTTACGGAGATGCATGGGGATCGCGACTCCGGGCCTCCTTCTCACCTCCGAAAACGCGCTCTGAATCGCCATGTAAGAAGCGTTACTCTTCGGGCAGCTCGAAAGGTACGTAGCAGCCTGCGCCAGGATCAGACTCGCCTCCGGCATGCCCACGTAATCCACGGCAGTGAACGCCGCCGTCGCGAGCGTGAGCGCGTATGGCTCGGCGTTTCCGATATCTTCGGATGCGAGAACTATGAGCCTCCTCGCGATAAACTTCGGGTCCTCGCCGGCTTCGAGCATGCGGGCGAGGTAGTAAACAGCCGCGTCGGGATCGCTTCCGCGGACGCTCTTTATGAACGCCGAGATGGTGTTGTAGTGCTCCTCCCCTGCCCTGTCGTATCTATAGTGATGGGTCTGATATGCTTCCTTGACAAGGTCGCGCGTGATTACAGCGCCGCCCTCCCCGAAGTCGCTTATGTCGTACGCGACTTCGAGAGTGTTCAGCATGACGCGCGCATCCCCGCCGCTCTGAGTGATTAGCTCCTCTCTCGCATCGGGGGTTACTGACGTGCCCTTTATTATCTCGTCCTCTTCGAGCGCGCGGTCGAGGAGCGCGGCCAGGTCTTCACGCGTCAGCGATTCGAGAACGTATACGCTAGAGCGTGAAAGGAGCGGCGATATCACCTCGAACGACGGGTTTTCCGTCGTCGCGCCGATGAGAACGAGCGTTCCGTTCTCGACGCTTTTGAGGAGAGCCGCCTGCTGAGACTTGTTAAATCTGTGTATCTCGTCTATGAAGAGAACGGTTCTCCTTCCGATGCCGCGCGACTTTTCAGCGGCGTCTATAATTTCCCGGAGGTCCTTCACGCCGGACGATATCGCGTTTATCTGGACGAAGTCGGCGCTTAACCTCGTCGCCAGGAGACGGGCGAGCGTCGTCTTTCCGGAGCCCGGCGGGCCCCAGAGTATCATGGAGCGAATACTGCTCCTCTCGAGCATTCTGCGTATGACCCCGTCCTGCCCGACGAGGTGACCCTGCCCCGCGAATTCCTCGAACGTTTTGGGGCGCATCCTTTCGGCGAGCGGCGAAGCGCCCGGAGGCGGTTTGAAGAGGGATAGCTCCTCGTCCTCGCCCATGAACTTTTTAGCCATAGAGAAAGGGTAGAGGGCGGGGGATAAGAAATCAATAGCGGCGTCCCCCCGAATTACTGTAAGATATATCTATCATAGGAAACTGGACGTGACATGACAGACTCCGGCAGCAGAAAATACGACATTGGACTCGAAAAAAATCCCGCGAACTACGAGCCGCTGTCGCCGCTCACATTCATCGAAAGAGCGGCTACAGTCTTTCCTGACCGGGCTTCGGTTATTCATGGCGACGCCAGATATACGTGGCGCGAAACCTATGAAAGATGCGTCAGGCTCGCCTCCGCGCTCGCTCGTATCGGTATCGGAAAGGGTGATACAGTAGCGTTCATGGCCCCGAATATCCCTGCGCATTACGAGGCGCACTTCGGCGTGCCCATGACCGGCGCAGTGCTTAACTCGCTCAACATAAGGCAAGACGCGGAGACCATAGCGTTCCTATTGGGACACGGAGAGGCGAAGGTGCTGATTGCCGACACCGAGTTTTCACCCGTTATAAAAAAGGCGATCGCCATGCTCGGAAAAAAGCCCATCGTTATAGACATAGACGATCCGTCGGGACCGGGCGGCGAGAGGCTCGGCGAGGTGGAATACGAAGATTTTATAGCGTCCGGCGACCCGTCCTTTCCGTGGAGAGGCCCCGGCGACGAGTGGAGCGCCATAGCGCTCAACTACACTTCCGGCACGACCGGCAACCCCAAGGGCGTCGTATACCACCACAGGGGCGCTTACCTGAACGCCGTCGGAAACCTCGTCAGCTGGGGTATGACCGGAAGGCCCGTATACCTCTGGACGCTCCCGATGTTTCACTGTAACGGCTGGTGTTTCACATGGTCGCTCGCGGCGATCGCGGGCACTTCCGTCTGCATGAGAAGGGTCGATTCCGCGCACATATTCGAAGCCATAAAGAATCACGGCGCGACTCACCTCTGCGGCGCCCCGGTCGTCATGAACATGATAATAAACTCGGCAAAGGAGCTGCGGGAAGGCCTTGAGCAGCCCGTGAATTTCCTTACGGCGGCGGCAGCGCCCCCGGCCGCCGTCCTCGAAAGAATAGAGAAAATGGGCTTCCGCGTAACCCACGTCTACGGCCTCACGGAAACCTACGGCCCCGCGGCCGTATGCGAATGGCACGACGAATGGGACGCCCTTCCCTCGGACGAGCGCTCCGCCCTGAAGGCGCGCCAGGGGGTGCGCTATACACTGCAGGAAGGGCTCATGGTCGGCGACCCGGAAACTGTAGAGCACCTGCCCTGGGACGGGGAGACGATAGGCGAGGTATTTTTCAGGGGCAACATCGTCATGAAGGGATATCTCAAAAATCCCGGCGCGACGGAAGAGGCTTTCAGGGGCGGATGGTTTCACACAGGAGACCTCGGCGTCACGCATCCGAACGGTTATATCGAGATAAAGGACCGCTCGAAAGACATCATAATCTCGGGCGGGGAAAACATTTCGACGTTGGAGGTGGAATCGGTCCTCTACCAGCATCCGGACGTGCTCGAAGCCGCCGTCGTCGCGAGACCCGACGAGTCGTGGGGAGAGACGCCCTGCGCCTTCGTAACCCTGAAATCAGGCGCACCGGAAATAACCGGGAAAGACATAATAGATTTCTGCCGTAAACGGCTCGCACATTTTAAATGCCCGAAAACGGTAATATTCATGGAGCTGCCGAAAACCTCCACAGGTAAAATTCAGAAATACGTCCTTCGCGATATCGCTAAGAAGCTCTAGTCCGGATAAGAGAAAACGTCAGGCTACTTTTCGGCGGTTACCTTGAAAATCCTTCCGGTCGTATAGTCCAGTATGTAAACGCTGCCGTCAGGCCCCTCGCCGAAGCTGCTCGGCTGAAGCCCGGTATTGAAAAGCATCGCCCATTCCCAGCCTCCGCCGTCCTTTTTCCTGAGCCCCCAGAGCTTACCGGTGCAGAAATCGGTGAAGAGATAAGTCCCGGCGAGCGATGGGAACTCCTTACCCCTGTAGACGTACCCGCCTGTGACGGAGCATCCGTCCTCCCGTCCGTATTCGAATATGGGAAACGTGATGCCGCTCGTATCGTACCCGTCGGGCATCTCGTAGGCGTGGAGGCCCTCCGTATAATTCCAGCCGTAGTCTTCCCCGCCCTTGCTTCCCCCGGGCTGAAAATCCACTTCCTCCCAGAGGTTCTGCCCGACATCGGCGATGTACATATCCCCCGTTTCGGAATCGAACGAAAAGCGCCACGGATTCCTGAGGCCGTAGGCCCATATTTCGGGGCGAGCGCCGCTCTTGCCCTTAAAGGGATTGTCCGCCGGTATGGCGTAAGGTTTTTCGCCGTCCACATCGAGACGCAGAATCTTGCCGAGAAGAGAATTCAGGTTCTGCGCGTTGCCCCACGGGTCGCCCGCCGAGCCGCCGTCGCCCATGCCGATGTAGAGATAGCCGTCGGGGCCGAACTGTATCTCCCCGCCGTTGTGGTTGGATGCGGGCTGCTCGATTTTTATCAGCACTTTTTCACTCCCCGCATCGGCGCGGTCTGAATTGCCGGTGAGGCCGAATTCGGAAACTATAGTATCGCCGTCAAGGTCTGTATAATTGACGAAAAATCTCCCGTTCTCGGAGAATTTCGGATGAAAGGCCAGACCCAGGAGGCCCTGCTCGCTGCCCCGTGAGCCGACCCTCGATTCTATATCGAGGAAGCTGCCTTCCTGGACTTTTCCGTCCTTCAGGATTTTTATTCGGCCCGCCTTTTCGACTACGAATAAACGCCCCGAGCCATCGCCTGCGTGCGCGAGGCCTACAGGAGATCGTAAGCCCGACGCAAATTGCGAAAGCCCGGCCTCCGCCCACTTGCTTCCCTGCGATGCAGCTGCTCTCCCCTCCACTTCGCCGCCCTTCACAAGCGCGCTCGTAAGATAATAATAGCCTTCCGACAGCGCTCCGCGAAAATAAACTGCGAGGGCAAGAACGATAAGAAGCATGGGTAATAACAAACGCGTATTCTTCATGGCGTATTCCATTTCAGCGGTAATTTCCTTGCTGGCGAGGCAGTATTAATCTAGAAAGTATACCGATATAGATACAAAGTCAGGCTGAAATGTGCTGATACAGCTTTTTCGTTTCGCAGCTGACATAGCCTTTCATTCTAAAGGCGGCGCCTTATTGGCGGCGTTTATAAACCCTGCGAGTATGGGGCCCGGATTATTCAGCGTCCACTTGAAAGAGAAACAGCCGGGCCATATCATTACCACAAATCCGGCCGGGAACCGGTCGATCGGCACAAATGAATGATACGCTCAAAGAGCTGGAGCTGCTGATACGCTCCCGTTACAACCTCATATTCCTCGAAACGGACGAAGAGGAGCGCGCGGAAACGCTGCTCAGGCTGCTCGCGTCGCGACTCGGGATCCCGTATTTTTTCTGGACAAGAACTAAGGGCCTCATTCGTGGAGACGTGGAATCGAAGGGAGCGGTCTACCGCTCCGCCGATCCTCTGAAAGCGCTCGTGCACGTCGAAGCGTCCGGGTTTCCCGCCCTCTATCATTTCGTCGGCCTCGACGGCTTGGGGGAAGATAAATCGGAAAGAATATTACGGCTCCGTGAATGGGCCAGGGATAGAACCGTCTCCGCCCATTAACCCCGCACCTACGCTATTTCCCTTTCAGGGCGAAGGCGACCATGACCATGGATATGCCGTTCATGAGAAACGCTATCCCGACCAGAAGCCCCAGTATAAAGGTGCTCGTCTGTGGAAACCCGGCCCATACCATCAAGCCGAGTATCACTGAGGCCGCGCCGCTGATGAAGAGCCATATCCAGCTCGGGAGCGGCTTTAACTGGAACGCATGTACCACCTTGAAAATGCCTTCGACAATAAGGAACGCCGCCAGTAGAAGCGTCAGCGTAAGAATGGCGGCCATTGGATTTTTAAGAAGGAGAGCGCCGACCACGACGTAGAGCACTCCGCTCAGGAATATAAAAAGAAATCTCTTCCAGTCCCCGGCAAGGAACGATTCAACTATGGAAATCAGGCCGCCGATTATAAGTACGATCCCTATCAGCAGATCTATAGCCAGAGTCGCCGCGACGGGCGTCCCGATGATGAGAAAGCCCATGATTACATAAATAATTCCCAGGGCGAGCAGCCAGCCCGAGGAGCCTCTTATATCCTGCGGTATAGTCGTACCGTTCATATCCAACCTCCGTGCGAAAAGTAGATGATTGCTTCAAACCGGCATGCGCCTCATGACAAAAGATAATCCCATATTCCGGCAATTACAATCCGGCCCGAGAGACTCTACCGCCGGTCCGTCCAGGGTTTTGGAAGTGCTGTAAACCGGCGAGCTTGGATGGCTACGTGGTCTCCGGCGTCTGGGTCCATACGCAGAATATCGACCTGACTTCAAGCATGTCCTTCTGCTCGGCGAATACGAGTATCCTGTCACCCGGTTCTACGACTGTAGACCCTCGCGGGACGAATGTAGTGTCTCCCCTCCTGATAAGCATCAATAGCGCGCTCTCCGGAAGCCCCAATTCTATGACCTGCTTGCCGACTGCCGTCGACTCGGGGGGTATGGCAAGCTCGACCCTTTCGGTGTGCTCGTCGTAGGGAAACTCGAAGTCGGCGCTCCTGTCGCGTTTCTCCACTCCGGGCGCATCCACTCCGAGCCACCTCGCGACCATCGGAAGCGTCGGCCCCTGTAGCAGCACTGACGTTATAACGATGAAGAAAACTATATTGAACAGCATCTGCGACTCGGGCACGCCTGCGATTAGCGGGAACGTCGCGAGGATAACCGGCACCGCCCCCCTGAGCCCGACCCACGATACGAACGTTTTCTCGCGCAGGTTCAGCTTGCTCGGAATCAGCGAGATAAAAGTGCCCACGGGGCGCGCGACAAACATCAGGAATAGCGAAACCGCAAGCCCCGACAAGGCGACGGGAAGGAGCTGCGAGGGAAAAATAAGCAGCCCCAGGACCACGAACATGACTATCTGAAACAGCCACGCTATGCCGTCTATGAAGCGCATGATGCTCTTCTTGTTCACGAACTCGCTGCTGCCGACCAGAATACCCGCTATGTAAACCGCGAGAACGCCCGACCCGCCTATAGAAGCGGTAAGACCGTATGTGAACAAAACGAGCGCCAGCATCAGGACAGGGTAAAGCCCTTCGTAGCCGAGTCTTAGACGGTTGACGATGAATAAGATTGCCTTCCCCATGGCGAAGCCGAGCAGCGAGCCGAGCGCCATCTGTTTTATCAGGAGTATAACCATGCCCCAAACCGAAGTGTCCGGGTTCGTGATGAGATGAATAAAGCAGATTGTCAGGATTATCGCCATCGGGTCGTTGCTCGCGGATTCGAACTCGAGAAGGTCCTTGAGCCTGCCCTTAAGGCTGGAGCCGTCGGAGCCGAGTATTGCAAAGACAGCAGCGGCGTCGGTAGAAGAAACGATCGATCCAAGAAGGAAAGCTATCAGTATCGGAAATCCGAGAAAATAGTGCGCGAACAGTCCGAGGAGCATGGCCGTGAGAAATACTCCCAGGGTGGCAAGAATCACACCGTCCCATAGCACGGGGGATATCTGCTTCCAGGTCGAATGAAGCCCGCCCGAGAAGATTATGAAAGCGAGCGCGATAACGCCAAGGAACTGGGCCGACCATGGGTCATTATAGCTAATCCCTCCGGGTCCCTCCGATCCCGCGAGAATGCCGACCAGGATGAACATGAGAAGCGCCGGGACCCTTAAAAAGGCCGCGGCCTTACTGGCGAAAATGCTGAGGAGGCAGAGCACTGAAGCTGCGAGAAGAACATATTCGATTGTATACTCCAATTTCAACCGCTCCTTGTATCAGGAATATTCGGGAAGGTTTTATTGCATTCGACTCATGTTTAATCGCTGGTACAGGGTATTCAGGAACGAAGGATGCATCATATTATATATGAATTAATACAACTATGCTCCTCAATTATAACGGAACAGCTTGAAGCGGTCGCGGCGGCTGACAGCGCCCCGGGGGAGCTGACAACCGCCTTCTCTATTCTCATAGCTCCTGGTTCAATATCGCGGCGAAGTCCTTGAATATCGCCGTCGGGACATGCGCACCGACACCGAACCTGTTCGCAACGATTACCACGACCGAGCCGCTTTCCGGCTCGTACATCACGAGGTTCGTGTAACCCACGTATTCACCCGTGTGCCCGATCCAGCCGCTCAGCTCACCAATTCCCAGGCCGTACTCGTCGTATTCGGGGCAGCTTCTCTTCGGCCTTTCCGGATCATCGTCGTCGCAGGGATTGAACACGATAGGCGTGAGGCTGTTTATACGCTCTGCCTGGAGCTCTTCGCTGAGAAGAGTTCCGCTCCCGAGGGCCACCCCCCATTTTCTGAGGTCATGGAGCTTCGATATCATTGCGCCGGATCCTGCGGACGACGAGGGATCGGTAAAGCTTATGTCTTCTATCGGATCGAACCCGTAGCCGTGGACGAAAGGCTCCGGCATGTCAGGCGTGGTCGGATAAGAAGTGCCGCCGAGTCCGAGCGGCCTTATGATCCTGTCCGTTATCTCTTCCCCGACGGAACGGCCCGTGACTTCCTCGACTATCATCCCCAGTATCACCGTATTGGTATTGGAGTAGTGCCAGCCGCCGCCGGGAGGGAAATAAGGGACGTTCCCGTCCGCAACGTCGACAAGCTCCTGGTCCGTCCAGACCCGTAAAAAATCGCTTTCCACGAATTCCGTTACGAAATCGGCATCCTCCGTATAACTAAATATGCCGCTCCTCATATTCGCAAGCTCGGCGATAGTAGCACTGCCGTTCTCAATGCCCGGCAGGTAACTTTCAAGCGTGTCGTCGAGGTTTAACCTCCCCTCGCCGACGAGCTGAAGAATTACGGTGACTGTGAACGACTTCGTCACGCTCCCGATCCTCACGTGCTCGTCTTTCCTTATCGGCGCATTTGTCTCTATATCGGAGAGGCCGTCCTCGATAATGAGGCTGCCGCCTCCGGGAATCCATACGCCCGCGAGGATTCCGGGAATTCCGAACTCCTCTTTATAGCTGCGGACTATTTCCCTGAGCTCGGCCTCGACGACAGGGTCGAATTTGTTTCCGCCGTTATCGCCGCACGACAGAAAGAAAGCGAGCCCGAAAACTGCCAGTGCCATACAGGATAATTTTTTGTACATGAGAGCCTCCTTTTGATGCCGCCGTATAATCGGCCCAGGCCGGTTCCACGGAAAGGAGCCGGGGCCGTGCCTGATCCTTAACAGTTAATTGAGGTCGTATATAATCGCCGATATTTCGCCCTCGTCGTTAAACACTTCGAGCGCTTCGGTTATGTCCGTAAGAGTGCCTATGTCGTTCACGTAGACTGCGTAAACGAGGCGCCGCCCGCTCTTTGCGTCGATGTACCCCGCGAAAACCTGCGCCTTGAAAAACGTTCCAAGAACCGTCGTGCCGGTCTTTGCGTAAACCTTTCCAATGGCCGGCGCTATGATGGGATTGGGAGGGTCGACTCCGACAACCGCCAGGGAACCGTCGACACCCAATATGGGGAACGAATCGAAGTAAGCCGGGAACACATCCCTCCGGCTCATTTCCCGGAGCAGCTTCACAGTAGCGTCCGGAGCGGCCTGGCTGTCGGGGCTTCCGCTGCCGTTAGTCGGGAAATCAAACTCCGAACCCTTGATGCCGAAGTCGTT
>JAGVLR010000270.1 GCA_020054175.1 Candidatus Dadabacteria bacterium | reverse complement strand
GCGGCGGCGTTGCTGCTTCCACCGCCGAGCCCCGAGCCGGGCGGGATTTTTTTTCTGAGCTCTATTTTCACACCCGCGTCGACGCCGCTTTCCCTGAAGTAGAGCGCCGCAGCCTTCCACGCGAGATTATCTTCCCCCGAAGGTATCTCTATACCGCTCGTGGCGAGCTCGATGTCTTCCGGCGCGGGCTCCAGCCTTACCTCGTCGAAGAGGTCGACGGGCTGAACGATGGACCTTATTTCATGATAGCCGTCCTCCCTTTTCCGGAGGACTTCGAGGGTCAGATTTATCTTTGCGGGAGAGAGAAGGGTGAGTGAGCTCATTAGCGTTTTGCCCCCGAAAACAATGTAATCGATGTTGAGGAATTATCAATCGCCGAGTCCGCATAGCTCCCCGTGCATTGCAACCGAGGTTCGCGGAAATTTTCTCTTTATAAAAATTCTAATGAATTACGCTTCGAGAACGACATATTTGTTATAAAAAAGGCGACATATGTCAGAAGGAATATTGCAATGATTGTAGTATGTTATCAGAAAATTTCACTGCCTGTGGATAAATTGTGCAAATTAGCCAAAATATTTCCTTGACATTTAAAGTGCAATACTTTACTTTTATATACAAAGTTAAACGGAATACTTAAAAATCATCCTCCATCCTCCTTTAAGAGAACGGGAGTACTTCTTAACTGAGAAGTACTCCCGTTTTTCTATTTACGCTATTTACGCTTTTTGAAAGTGCCAGCCCGAATAACCCTGATGTAGTAGATGTTCCGGTATATTTTAGTGATGGCATTCTCGCCCCAAGCTTCCCCTGGAGTATATACCATATGAATCCCAAACGAATTCTCGTCAGGCTGAGTGCGCTTGCTCTCATCCTGCTCGTGTCCGGCTGCGTCTTCATGAGGCTCTATAAGGTTCAGAATCAGTTTCAGGATTTCGACAAGAATTTCGAGCTCGGCGACGAAGGCGGCCTTACGCTCACATTCCTCAATCCCGTCCTCGAATCTGACGACATAATATGGCTCATGAAGAACGGCCCCTCGACGAAGAGAGGAGGGGAGGAGTCGGAGCTATGGACCTACATACTGAAAAAGCAGTACATCTCCGTCAACGACGAGAACGGCGAATTCGACATCGCGCTTTTAATGACGATGAAGGAAGGCATGCTGACGGAGGTGGTTTTTCCCGAGCGGTTTCTAAAGTATCTCTCTGTACCGCTCCTGAAAAAGATGTTCGCATCCATGGGCGACGCCGAGGTCAGCAAGCTCAGCAAAAGCGCGAGCACAGTGTTCAGGGGAAGCAGCCCCGACGAGGTTCCGAAACTAGAGTATATAACTGAAACCCTCGGCGAGCCCTATACGGTCGAGGAATCGGGAGAGACTTTTAAGTACACATATCTTTATTATCTCGACAATGCGGGGCCCGAAGCGGGGGCGAGCGGATTTGAATTTAAAACGGAATTTGTTTTCGGAAGCGCCGACGAATATCTCAGAAAGGCGAAGGTTACGATAAGAGGGCTCAGTATGGCGCTGGATTTCAACTCTTACCAGCCGCTGCCCGAGCAGTCTCCAATCCCAAACTAGTATCTCATTAATCGAAGGGCCGCAGGAATATCATCATGCCGGTTTAATTTCAGCCGTTCCCAAAAATGCCTTCGATGTCTGGTGTTATCCATCCGTCCCCTGAATTTGCGGGATGCCTTTCGACGAGCTCGCCGTCGACGTAACACGCCTGCATCGGTTCCGAATAGAAAGCAAGATAGCCCTCGATGGCTCCGTAGCCGGGCTTGGGATCTTCGTAAGACCAGGCAGCGTGCTCGGCCTCACTGTCGTGAACGCGCACGCTGTAATAAGAGGCCTCGCCCTTCCACTTGCACTGCGAGCTCTTGCCGCTCTTCGAGAGGTATTTCATCTCGACGTCTTCGGCGGGTATGTAGTACACGGGCGGCGTGCCCTTTTCTATAACTCTTTTCACCTGCGAGGAGTCCGCGATGAGTATGTTGTTGAAAAACACTTCCACGTGTGTGGGCGACTCTTCGACGCGCGGAGTTTCGGGATAATTCAGAACAGATTCGCGTCCGGAGCCTTGATCGGTTTTCCTGTCCATGAGGCTTTTAATGCTCCAATTATTTTAGCGGATTTATAAAACTCTCAGATACTGCACGCTGAAGTTCATATCGACGTCCGTCCAGACTTCTTCGACGGCGAAGAAGTTCGAGACGAGCTCCTTGAATCCCTTGAGCGTATATTTGTACGAATATTCCGTAAGTATAGTCTCGCCTTTCTTCATGCTGAAAAGTGAGCCGTTCACGTGCACCCTCTGTTCGGCGAGGCTCCTTAGATGCATCTCTATCCGGTTCTTGTCCGTGTTGTAGTAGGCGTAATGCTCCCACTTCGCAAGGTCGAAATCCATTCCGGTCTCGCGGTTAAGCCGCTTCAGAATGTTGAGATTGAACTTCGCGGTTACTCCTTTGCCGTCGTTGTAAGCTCTTTCGAGAACCGCCTTGTCTTTAACCAGATCTACCCCTATTAAAAGACCGCTTCCCCTTCCCGCCCACTTCGCTATGCTCTTCATGAAGCGCCTGGCAGCCGACGGAGAAAAATTCCCGATCGTCGAGCCCGGATAATATACGACCTTCCGTGAGTAAGGGAATTCGAAATCCGGGAATTTTACGAGCTGCGTATAGTCCGCATAAACGGGCATGATCCTGAGGCCGGGATAATCCCTGGCAAGCGACTTCACGGAATCGACGAGGTGCTCTTCCGATATGTCTATCGGGACGTAGCCGGCGGGGTTTTTGATGCTGTCGAGAAGAAGCCTGATTTTTCTGCTGCTTCCGCTTCCGAGCTCTATAAGGAGAGTGTTCTTGCCGAGCGCGTTTGAAATGGCCCCGATGTTCTCCTTCATTATCGCCCGTTCTGTGCGGGTGAGATAATACTCGTCGAGCGCGCAAATCTCGTCGAAAAGAGAAGAACCTTCCTTATCGTAAAAAAGCTTACAGGGAAGCTGCTTCTGCCTGGATGAAAATCCCTCCAGAACCTCGCTCAGGAGGGCCTCTACTTCCGGCTCGTACTTCTCTACTCTAAGAAGGTTCTTGTTCATAATCATATATTGTTGAGATGGAGAAAAACCCGCCAAAGATTCTCCACCCCCGATAATTATACGTCGTCCGAGGCCAGTCTTATCCCCATGAACTGCCATCTCGCGTCGGGGGGGAAGAAGTTCCTGTACGTTTTTCTTATGTGAGTTTCGGAAGTTGCGCACGAACCGCCACGGAGGACGAACTGGTTACACATGAACTTCCCGTTATATTCGCCCAACGCGCCGGGGAGCGTTTTGAATCCCGGGTATGATGTGTATGCGCTCTGCGTCCACTCCCAGACGTCCCCATACGTCTGCATGAGCGGCCCCTCTCCGGAAGCCCGAGCAGCGGGAACGGGATGAAAAGCCCTTTCCTCGACGAAGTTTCCCTCGACTGGAACGCCTGACGCGGCGACTTCCCATTCGGCTTCCGTGGGGAGCCTTGCGCCGGCCCACCTCGCAAACGCATCCGCCTCGAAATAAGAGACGTGGCAGACGGGCTCTTCGGGATCTACGTCGCGCATGCCCGACAGCGTGAAATACCGCCACCTGTCTCCGTCCCTCTCCCAGTAAAACGGCGCGTTCCATCCGCTCGACTGGATTTTCGCCCATCCCTCCGAGAGCCAGAGAGCGGCGTTCTCGTAACCGCCGTCTTCCATGAATTCCATGTAGTCGCGGTTCGTCACGAGCCTCGCATTTATACGGAAGGGGTCGAGATATACCTTGTGGAGCGGGTATTCGTTGTCGTAGCCGAATCCGTTTCCGCCGTGTCCCAAGGTGTAAATCCCGCCGTCGAAGGAAATCCATTCATTTGAGCTCGCCGCCGGTGCGCCCTTCCTCGCCGCACCTTTCGAATACACGGGACGAAGAGGATTTTCCGAAAAGACGTGCTTTATGTCGGTGACTATAAGCTCCTGGTGCTGCTGCTCGTGGTGTATTCCTATTTCTATGGACGGCGAAAGCTCCTTCCATTCCCTCTCGCTCGCCCCGGTCATGAAGCGGACCATGTGCTCGTCCACGTGGCGTCTGTAGTCCAGCGTTTCCCTCACGGTCGGCCGCGATATGAGCCCGCGCTTGGGCCGCAAATATCTTTCTCCAGCCTGAATATAGTATGAATTGAAAAGATAAGCGTACTGCGGGCTAGGGGATTTATATTCCTTTATGGCTTTTGACAGCACGAACGTTTCGAAGAACCAGCTCGTATGCGCGAGGTGCCACTTCGTCGGGCTCGTGTCGGGCATCGACTGTATGACGTAATCCTCGATTTCGAGGGGCGCCGACAAGACCAGCGAGAAATCTCTCACGGTCTTATAGCTTTTTGTCAGATAATCCCTTTCCGGAATGCCAGCTTTGTCGTACCTTCTCTCACCCCCGAGGCTCTCCTGCCCGCGGGTTTTGGTTTTAGCTCCCATTTCAGACCCCCGTTGCTTGCCGCGCCGCGCGAGGAGGGCGGCAGGTTGCGCCGAAAGGCACAAAACCTAAGTCTAACGAAAAGAGCCGTTTTAGGGAAGTCTTTTTTCACTTCCGAAGCGGGTTTAATCCCTTCTTAATATTAGATGGGGAGAAGCTTGTATGTGCATATTTCGAGGTTGGAGAGAATGCCCTCGGGGTTTAAAAAACCTTATATCGCAGCGCTTTTTACCTGACTTCTTTCAGCTTTCCGATAAGCGCTTTTATCTCTTCCGACTTCACCTTCATGCTGACCCTGTTAACGACAAATCTGGCGGTGATTTCGGCTATGGTCTCAAGCTCGGCGAGGTTATTCTTTCGAAGCGTCTCACCTGTCGCGGTGAGGTCCACTATAACGTCGGAAAGGCCCACTATCGGCGCGAGCTCGACGGAGCCGTAGAGTTTTACTATCTCCGCGCTGACTCCCTTGCCCGAGAAATATTCCCTGGTCAGCCTCGGATACTTCGTCGCCGCACGGAGCGATTTCGTCGAGGAATACTGAAAACCGTTCGGGGCCGCGACCACGAGCTTGCATTTCCCGATGCCGAGGTCGAGCGGCTCGTAGAGCGAATGCATCTCTTCCATCAGCGTATCCATTCCTACTATTCCGCAGTCGGCCGCGCCGTATTCGACGTATGACGGTATGTCCGTCGGACGGATGATGAATATCCTCATCTTCAAGTCCGGGTACTCGAAAATGAGCTTCCGGGAATCCTTCAATATATTCGCTACGGGGTAACCCGCTTTTGTCAGGAGCGAGACCTCTTCGTCGAGGAGCCTCCCTCTGGCTAGCGCAAGTGTAATCATTCTTTTTCCCTCCAGATGCTGGCTCCCAGTGTTTCAAGCTTCCTGTCGAGCTTGTCGTAACCCCTGTCCAGGTGATAAACCCTCGATATTTCCGTCTTCCCGGTTGCTGCGAGTGCCGCGAGCACAAGAGAAGCGCTGGCCCTGAGATCGCTCGCCATCGTCGGCGCGCCGCTTAACGCGTGGACTCCCCTGACGACCGCGCTGTTGCCGACGAGCTTTATGTCGGCGCCCATCCTCCTGAGCTCTCCAGCATGAAGAAAGCGCTGGGGGAAAATGGTCTCTGTCAGCACGCTCAGGCCGTCCGCTGTGCTCATCAGCGTCATCATCTGCGCCTGCATATCCGTCGGAAACCCGGGGTAGGGGAGCGTGGTTATATCTATGCTTTTTATTTGTCCATCCGAGCTTATGCGGATTCCGTCGCTCTCCCTCGTCACACGTACTCCTATCTCTATCAGCTTCCCTATAAGCGCGCCCATGTTCTCGAACTTGCAGTTCCTGACGAGGAGGTCGCCGCGCGTTATGGCGGCGGCTATCATGTATGTCCCCGCCTCTATCCTGTCGGGCATGACGTCGTAATCCCTGAGCGGCGAAAGCTCCTTCACTCCGCTTATCGTTATTATGTCGGTCCCGATGCCCTTTATGTCGGCGCCCATTTGATTGAGCGCGTTCGCGAGGTCGGACACCTCGGGCTCGCATGCGGCGTTCAAAAGAATCGTCTCTCCTTCGGCGAGGGCCGCGGAGAGTATGAGGTTCTCGGTTCCCGTGACGGTCGAAATGTCGAAAGGTATTATGCCGCCCTTTAGAACCGGGGCGACGGCTTCGACGTATCCCTCTTCGATCTCTATGCTCGCGCCTAAAATAGCGAGCCCCTTTAAGTGCTGGTCGATAGGCCTTTCCCCAATCGCACAGCCGCCTGGCAGCGAAACGCGCGCCTTTCCGAACCTGGCGGTCAGCGGTCCTAAAACGAGCACCGACGCCCTCATCGTCTTAACAAGATCGTAAGGCGCTTCCCAGCTGTTCATGCTCGACGAGTCTATGGACATCCTGCCGTTCTCGAACTCGATCTTCGCCCCCATGATCTGGAGCAGCTTGGCCATCGTCCTCACGTCCGCGAGGTCCGGAACGTTATTAAGAGTGCATTCCCCGTGGGCGAGTATACAGGCGGCCATAAGCGGCAGGACGGCGTTCTTGGCGCCGCTTACCGCGATCTCCCCTTCGAGCCTTTTCCCGCCTTCGACTATTATTTTTTCCATCTTGCTTTTATTACCCTCTCGATGCCGGCAATGTCCCCAACGGATGAAATATCCCCGAAACCGGCCTCCTCGTAAAGTGCTTTCACCCGCCCGGCTTGCGAATATCCCGCCTCGACCATGCACCACCCGCCGGCCTTCAAGATTCGGGCAGAGTCGCGGATTAGATTTTTTATGTGCGAGAGGCCGTCCTCATCCGACACGAGCGCGAGCTGGGGCTCGTAGTCTCTCACTGACGGGTCCAGGCCCTCGTACTCCGCCTTGCTTACATACGGCGGGTTCGATACCACTATATCGAACGAATTTTCTTTTAATGCCGGCGTCATGTTCCCAAGTAAGAAAATTATTCTCCCGGCGGCGCCGTTCTTCTCCGCGTTCATCCGTGCAGTGCGGAGCGCCTCCGGCGATATGTCGGACGCGTATACCTTCGCGGCGGGAAGCTCGCAGGCGAGTGTTACGGCGATGCAGCCGCTGCCCGTCCCTATATCTAAAATGCCGGGCTCATCCATGCCGCGCGCTATGTCGAGCGCCTCCGCGACGAGGAGCTCAGTTTCCGGC
Source organism: Candidatus Dadabacteria bacterium (assembly GCA_020054175.1). Lineage (GTDB taxonomy): Bacteria > Desulfobacterota_D > UBA1144 > Nemesobacterales > UBA2774 > JADLGH01. The sequence goes on along the minus strand of JAGVLR010000270.1, from coordinate 15,130 downwards.
CGCGGGATCAGAACGCTCCTGTTTACCGAGAACGGCCTCAAATAAAATTCCTTTTCGCCGGAGATGTAAGCCATAGGCTCGTGCTTTATTCGTCTTTCGAGGAGCTCGTAGAATTTCTCGATTTTCCGGGGCTCGGGTTCCGTTTCGGACGACGTGAAAACCTCGGTGAAGTCCCGGAGGACCTCCGAGTCCCTGAGGAGGAGATAAGTCTCGCGCGACGGATTTTCTATATAATGCCGCGCCATGTGCTCTTTTCCGTATTGATAGAGATTTTTTAACTGCATTCAGCCGATCCCGGGGATTAAAGACGCTAAGAGTTTATACTCATGCCGGAGCTTTTCAAGGAGGGGAGGTCCTTCGGGTACAGCAGAACATCCCCGGCGTGGGTTTTTTGGGTTTCGGCGCGGGCTCAGTTCTTTTCGAAGGTGTGATGCTTCAGCATCTTTCCGCTGGCTATGTAATAGGTGTCCTCGGCAATATTCGTCGCGAGGTCGGCCACCCTCTCAATCTCCCGCGCTATGAGTATCAGGGTGAGGGAGCGGTCTATCGTCTGCGGATCCGAAATCATGTACGTAACCAGCTCGCGGACTATCTGCGGCTCGAGCGCGTCGACGTCGTCGTCCTTCTTGCACACCTCGATCGCGAGCTCGGCGTCCTTGTTTACGAATGCGTCGAGGCTCTCCTGGAGCATCTGTATAGCCTTGTCGGCCATTTTGGGTATGTCGATAAGCGGCTTTACGGGCGGCTTGTCGGCAAGGTAGATCGTCTTCTCGGCGATGTTGACGGCGTGGTCGCCTATCCTTTCGAGGTCGTTGTTTATCTTCATTATCATGGATACGGTTCTGAGATCCGCAGCTTCCGGATGATAGAGGGCGAGTATCCTTATGCACTGGTTATCGATCTCGATTTCCATATCGTTTATTTTATGATCGCTCTTTATGACCTCTTCGGCCATGATCATGTTGCGGTCCTTTAAGGCCTTTATGCTTTTCGCGATCATCTCCTCGACCGACGACGCCATCTCGAAAAGCATCTTTTTGAGCTTGCTTATCTCTTCTTCCAGTCTTATCATCTCTTGTCTCTGAACCCCCCTGCCGAGCCGCTTTTCCGAAACTGGTTTCTATCGAACTCGGATTCTATCCAGGTCTTTATCTCGTCCCTGACGTTTCTGAATCCGGCGAGTATCTCTTCGTCTTTACCCCTGAAACCGGACGGATCCGGGAATCCCCTGTGAAGACGGTTTCTACCCCCGGCCTGAAGATAGGCGCATGCCTCGCTGGCGTCGCCGCAGAGAGTGATTACGTAATCGAAATCCGTTCCGTCGAATTTTCCGAGCGCCTTCGAGCTCTGGCCGGATATGTCTATACCGATTTCCTCCATCGCCCTTACGGCGTATGGATTTACCCTCGAGGGCTCCGTCCCGGCGCTGTAGACCTCGAACCTGTCGCCGTAGAGGCTTTTGAGTATACCCTCGGCCATCTGCGAGCGCGCCGAATTATGCGTGCAAATGAAAATCACCTTTTTCCTGTCTTCGCAGGACATAGTTTCCTCTCCGTGATGTATTGCAGCGTCCCCTTCCACGGAAGGGAAAATATGCAGGTAGAGCCGGGTGCGATTATCCAAATTTTCCCGATACGTAATCTTCCGTCTGTTTGAATTTAGGGTTGAGGAATATCGTTTCGGTGGTGTCGTACTCTATAAGCTCCCCAAGATACATAAAGGCCGTATAGTCCGATACGCGGGACGCCTGCTGCATGTTGTGGGTCACTATTACTATCGTGTAATTCTCCTTGAGCTCCGTTATAAGGTCTTCTATCTTGCCTGTCGCTATAGGGTCGAGCGCGGAGCACGGCTCGTCCATGAGAAGTATATTGGGCTCGACGGCTATTGCCCTCGCGATGCAGAGCCTCTGCATCTGGCCGCCCGATATCCCGAGCGCGCTATCGTGAAGCCTGTCGTGAACCTCGTCCCAGAGGGCCGCCCCCTTGAGGCTCTTCTCTACTACCTCGTCGAGGACGGATTTCCGCTTCTCCCCGGAAATCCTCGCGCCGTATGCTACGTTCTCGTATATAGATTTGGGGAACGGGTTCGATTTCTGAAATACCATTCCCACCTTCTTTCTCAGCTGTGTGATGTCGACGCTCGGATCATATATATCTTCCCCGTCGATGAGTATCTCGCCCTCGACCCTCGCCGAGTCGACGAGATCGTTGAGCCTGTTGAAACAGCGGAGCAGCGTGGACTTTCCGCATCCCGAAGGCCCTATGAAAGCCGTGGCCTTGTTCTTCGGTATGTCCATGTAGATGCTTTTGAGCGCCTGCTTCCGGCCGTAGTAAAGGTTTGCGTCGTTAACTTCCACTATCGGGTCGGGGATCTGGAATTTCTTCGATTTTTGGTCTCCGTGAACCATAACCCGCTCTTCCGCTCCGGTCTCCATCGTTTCCTGTAAATTTTCCATGATTAAGACTCTGACCTCCGTAATCTCTACCCCTCGGAGCACTTAGATAGATAATATAACACTTATCAAACTGCCGAGGTAGTGTATTTCTTTCTCAAACGGTTCCTTGTGATTATGGCCGTGAGGTTAAGCACTACTACTATGAGTATAAGAAGGAGCGCGGTCGCGAATACCATCGGCTTTGCGGCTTCGACGTTCGGGGACTGAAATCCGACGTCGTATATGTGAAAGCCGAGGTGCATGAATTTTCTCTCCAGATGAAGGTATGGAAAGTAGCCGTCCACGGGAAGATGCGGCGCGAGTTTTACGACGCCGGTTATCATCAGCGGCGCGACCTCTCCAGTCGCCCTCGCGATCGCGAGAATAAGCCCCGTTAGTATCGCGGGCATCGCGCTCGGTATTACAATCTTCCAGGTCGTCTCGAATTTCGTCGCGCCCAGCGCCAGAGAGCCGTCGCGTATTTCTTTGGGTACTGCGGCCAGGCCCTCTTCGGTCGCCACGATTACCACGGGCACCGTCAGAAGCGCCAGCGTGAGCGAGGCCCAGAGTATACCGCCCGTGCCGAACGTCGGGTTCGGAAGGGCTTCCTTAAAGAATATGCTGTCGAGAGTGCTCCCCATGCCGTATATGAAAAACCCGACCGCGAACACGCCGAATACAATCGACGGAACGCCGGCGAGGTTGTTGACGCATATCCTCACGATTCTGACCAGCGTTCCCTGCTTCGCGTATTCTCTTAAGTAAAGCGCTGCGAGCACGCCGAACGGAAGAACGACGACGCTCATTATCATTACCATCAAGATAGTCCCGAATATTGCGGGGAATACGCCCCCCTCGGTGTTGGCTTCCCTGGGCTCGTCGGACACGAACTCCCATAACTTGGAGGCATAGAGGCCGGCCTTCTGAAACCAGCTCATCGAATTAGGCCTGTACGCGCGGACGATATTTCCGAGAGGCATTTCCTTATCCCTCCCGTCGACGGACGTCATAACTATCTTTTCCTTGTCGAACTCCGCATAGAGAGCGGTCAGCTTCTCTTCCTGCTCCTGGTACCTGGCCTCCTGCTCTTTTATCTCCGCCTCGAGCTCTTTTATCCTGTCCTGCCTTCCGCTGCCCATCTGCTCGCCCCTGATTTCCAGGCGAAGGTGCTCTATCTCCCTGTTTATCCCCCCGATCACGCCCTTCTCTATGCCTTTTATCTCTTCGTATATGCCGCTGTATACGGGTATCTGCGATTCGAGCACGGCCCAGCAGCTCTCGTTCCCCGTGCATAAGACGTTGCCGCCCTCGGATATCTGCTTTATAAAGCCGTACATGTTGCCCCACTCCCTTCTTTCGAGGGCGACGGCGTATTGCGGGTAGGAAGTATTTTCTATGTTGTTATCGTCAACCCATCTGAAATCGAGGCCGTAGAGGTCCCTGTTTCCGATCTTGAGCTGGGTGCGCTCTATGGTCATTTCCTGCCCGTCGGGATCGTGGGCTTTCACACTCTCGTGCCCGGTGATTTCGCCGAGGAGGGCGGAGCCGTCCTTGAGCTTTATTTCCGTGAGATTGGAAGGCCAGAAAAACCCGAGGCCCTTTGCTGTGATGAGATACATGAGCCCCGCTATCATCAGCAGGCTGAACATGAGGGCGACTCCAGTGAGCCAAATGAAAGGGTCGCCGCTTTTCCAGAACTTATTCATCGTTAAACCCCGTCGGACGTTTCCGCACGATTAAATTTACGAGCGAGTTAGAGTTGACCGTATTTTTTCCTTAATCTCTGCCTGACGATTTCCGCGGCAGTGTTGATGATAAACGTGAAGAAGAAGAGCAACAGCGCCGCCAGGAAGAGGACCCTGTATAGAGTTCCCCCATGCGGGGCCTCAGGTATTTCGACCGCTATATTCGCCGAGAGCGCCCGGAAGCCGTTGAATATGCTCCAGTCCATTATAGGCGTATTGCCGGTAGCCATGAGGACTATCATTGTTTCGCCGATGGCCCTCCCGAGCCCTATCATCACTGCCGAGAATATTCCCGGGCTTGCCGTCGGCAGCACGACCCTTATAGCCGTCTGCCACCTGTTCGCCCCAAGGGCGAGCGAGCCGGCGGAAAGGTGCTTGGGCACGCTCGAAAGGGCGTCTTCCGATATGGTGAATATGATCGGAATAACGGCGAATCCCATCGCGAACCCTACTATGAGCGAGTTCCTCTGGTCGTACTGCATTCCGAGAACGTTATAGAACCAGGACTTATAATCTCCGCCGAAAAATGTGCTTTCGGCCGCCGCGTTGAGCCCGAGGCTGACGAGCACGCCAAGGAGAATGACGGGAACAAGGAAGAAGAGCTCCGAGCCCTCCTTGAACCTTCCCTTGATTCCCCTCGGAAGATACTGCCATCCGAAAACGCTCAGGAGCGTAAATACGGTAAGCACGAACGGAAGTATGATCACGGCCGGTATGATCTTCTCGATAATAGGCGCAAGCCAGAGGCCGGCGAAGAATCCGAGCACTACGCTCGGAAGCGCGGCCATTATCTCGACCACCGGCTTTATAGTATTTCTAAGCGCAGGGTGCATGAACTGCGATACGCATATCGCGCCGAATATTGAGAGCGGTATAGCGAATAAAAGCGCGTAGAGAGCGCCCTTTAATGTGCCGAATGCAAGGGGCGTCAAGCTTATCTTGGGTTCGAAGTCGTCCGTGCCGCCGGTGGACTGCCAGACGTATTCGGGCTTGCTGTAGCCCTCGTACCAGACCTTCCCGAAGAGCGTCTTGAAGCTGGTTTCAGGGTGAGGGTTATCGACGTTCCAGTCGTAGAGCTTCCCGGCGCCGTCCACGGCGAGGATTCCGTTACCTTTCGGCGCGAATGAGAGGTTCATCACCGGAGGGCCGTCCGTTTTCAGCTGCATGAGCTTCTGCTCCGAAGTCGCATGGTAAAGATTTATATTCCCGCCGCTGTCGGCCGCGATGAACCCGCGATCGCGCGACGAGGGCACTATATCAGATACCGGAAGCGCGAAAGGCGGGAGCTGGTGCACTTTTTTAAACACCTTGCCGCCTGGCGAATCCGTGTCCGCGACTTCGAACCATACCGAAACGCTCCCCGCTTCGTCGCCCACTACGAGCGAGCGGTCTCCCAGGAGAAAGCCGAGCGCCGTTACCGGTATGCGGCTGTTTCCTGTCGCGTCGAGGGTTTCGAGGAGCTCGGGATTCTGCCGGTTCCTGATGTTATATCTGTAAATTCTTCCCGTATCCGTGCCGACGTAAAGGTTCTGAAGGGACTTGTCTATTTCGAGCGCCGTTACCTTCCCGCCGCCGAGAGTCTGCGTCAAATTGTGAGTCGCTTCGTCGCTTCCCCCGCCCCCGATGAGCCCTCTCGACTTGGCGACCGTTTTCATTATGAGCTCCCCGCCGGCGGTATACGCCGCACCCGCGGAGGCCGTTTCGCCGTCGTTTTCCTCGAACGCTATCCTGACGAGGGGCGAATCGCCTATTGTCAGAATGTCGTCCTCGGTCACCTGCGGAGTGATAATCCTCTTGTCGCCCGCGAAGGTGACATTGTAGGCGGTTCTTACGGGTATGATTCTGCCGTCGTCCGTGCCGAAGGAATAGAGCTTGTTATTCTGGGAGACGTAGCTCGACCTTATCTCCGTTTCGCCCAGGTTCGGGAGCGCCTCTTTCTTCAATACCTTGCCGTTGCTGAGTGAAAGGAAATAAAGCTCGCCGTTTTTAGTAGCGACAAAGCCAATCTCCTTATACTCATCCATCCCCGAGGCCAGGAAGGGAAACGTGCCTGTATTCGGGCTGTCGAGAGAATAAGAAGCGAGCTCGGGGGATTCCTTCAGGAAGAAAGAGCTGGTGAGCTCCGATTTGACGCCTTTCCACAGGGGAACGGTTTCTACTCCTATGAAGAGAAGTATGGCGATGATGCAGAGGATCACGGCGACGCCGCCTGTCGTTACGACGATAGTCGCGATCCGGTCGGCAAGCTTCCTCCGTTTTATTCCGGGGGAAGCTTGCAACACTTCTTTCTTTTTAAATCTCGTTTGAGCTGTCATGTGTTTGGCGTCCGGACGAGTGTGATCGTAATCCCTGCTTTCATTGCGAGAATCAGTTGCCGATGATCTTTAACTGCTCGGCCTCGACGCTGGCAGGTATAGGAAGATAACCGTCTTTTATGACTACTTCCTGACCCTCCTTGCTGAGGACGAATTTCAGGAATTCGAGGCGGAGCGGGTCGAGCGCTTCGTTCGGCTTCTTGTTGACGTAGAGATAGAGATACCTGCCAAGAGGATAAGTTCCGCTCGTTACGTTTTCAAGGCTGGGCGCGGCGCATTCCGCGGCGCTCGCACCGAGCTTTATTGCCTTTACTCCGGAGGTTATGTAGCCGATTCCGCTGTATCCGATGCCGGCCTTGTCTTCCGTAACGCCCTGGACGACGGAAGCCGATCCCGGCTGCTCCTTTACGGAATCCTTGAAGTCGCCCTTGCAGAGAGCGTGCTCCTTGAAGAAGCCGTAAGTTCCGGAAGCGGAATTTCTGCCGTACATGCTGATGGGCGTGTTGGCGAGAGGCCCCGTAACGCCGAGCTGACCCCAGGTGGTGACGTCATCGCCGGCGCCGCAGGCCCTGTTCTTGGAGAATATCTGGTCGAGCTGGTCTATCGTGAGACATTCGATCGGATTGTCCTTGTTTACGAATACGGCGAGCGTGTCTATGGACGTCGCTATTTCAGTTGGCTTGTAACCGAAGGCCTTCTCGAACCCGTCTATCTCCGTATCCTTCATAGGGCGGGACATCGGTCCGAACTGTGCCGTACCTTCTATAAGAGCCGGCGGCGCGGTGCTCGATCCCTTGCCCTCGATCTGGCATCTGACGTTAGGATAGTTCTTCGTGAATCCCTCGCACCAGAGAGTCATGAGGTTGTTCATGGAGTCCGAGCCTATGCTGTTGATGTTTCCCGATACGCCGCTTGTCTTCGTATAGGAAGAGATAGCCGGGTCGACGCTTACACCCTCGGCGGAAAATCCGGTGTTGGCGGTTAAAAGCACTGCAAAGGCCGTAAGTCCGGCCACGATACTGCGCTTTAATAATCCTCGTATATTCATTGAATGAATACCTCCTTTGGATTGTTGATCTGCGTAGGAGTAAACACGGGTATTGTTAAGATTGTGTTAAGAGATAGTGAAACCGTAGTTAATCGGGAAACCCGCCCATACCCGAATTCTACAACATGTTTCAGCGCGGAGGAAAGCCGCTCCGCCTGGTGGATCGTCTCTCTCCGACCCGGCAAGCCCTGTCCGTGCAAATTAACTAGTAATTAGAGCATGTCGCGCGTCTTTCCGGACGCGTTAACCGCCGTTTAACGGACCCTTAACCAGTCCTTAATCACTGTCGGTGACTATAACAGCATGGAAATCCGTTCCGCATATCAGATAGCCAGAAGAGAGTGGGAAAACGTATCCGTTTCGCTCGTGTCCTGGGGCGATACCGGGCCCTTCGACCTCACCGGCTACATAAAATCAGAGCCCCGGCTCATAAGGAACCTTTTGGGCATGGAAAAAAGGCTCCAGTCTCAGGATTACTTCACGCGCGAGGCCGCCTACGTGTTCTCCGAGCTCGGAAGAGAGGCCGCTGCCAGGCTGGGCCTGAATGAGAAAATGGCGGACGCCTTCGGAAGCGGCTACAGCTGGGCGCGCACCGGCTGGTTCGATCTCCTGAGCCGCGATTTCGGGAGCGTAAGGCATCTCGAAGACCATGTGACGATGAAGCTCATATTTTTCAAGCTCTTTTATCCCGAGGCGGCCGACTTCGGGTGGGTATTCGATTCAGAGGAGGTCATAGATAATCTCAGAACTATTTACGGCAGGTTTCTTTTCTGGCAGAAAAACCCTCTCGGATACGTGAGAGACGTTAGGAGTTACATGCCGCGTATCGAGCCCCTCCGCGAAGGACTGACAGCCGCGCTCGACGCCGGCTCGGGCTGGTGCTAAGCGCCGTTACCGCCCGCCGGACCTTATTTTTGTTTTGATAATCCACTCCAGCGAGTATAATTTTCAAAAACCACATTTTATCGGAAGGTATTTCAATGCGCACATACATGACAGTGCTCGCGGTTCTTGCGACAGCATTTTTTGTAACGGCCTGCAGCTGCGGGATTGGATAAATCCCGGTCCAGCCACACTGCTTAACTATATGCCGGGTCACCTCGACGTGTTCTCCGCCCGCCCTCCCGGCGTCGGACTGACACGGCCGGGTTTTTCCTGTGCGTATAATTCTCGTTGACCGTTATTGACTCGTTAGAGGACGGATAAAATGCGTTTATACCTGACAATAATTTCACTCATGCTGGTCTCCTTTTTCGTTGCGGCCTGCAAGTGCAATGTATTTTAGCCACCGGCAAAATCAAAATCCGACCAGGATCGATGCCGTAACACCGGGCTTATGATCGTAATAATCATTGGCGTTTCAGGCGTGGGAAAGACTACTGTAGGCGCCGTTCTGGCCGAAAGACTCGGCTGGGTCTTCCACGACGCCGATGACTTCCATCCGGAAGCCAACATACAAAAAATTAAAAACGGAATTCCGCTCACGGACGCCGACAGGCTGCCATGGCTGGCTGCGCTTCGCGAGCTCGTAAGAGCTGCAGACACGGGGATGGTCCTTGCCTGCTCGGCATTGAAACAGTCTTACAGGGATTTTCTCAGGGACGGGCGCCCTGACGTCGCGTTCGTATTCCTGAAAGGTAATCACGCTCTGATAGAGAAGAGATTAGAGGGAAGAATTGGCCACTTCGCCGGGCCCGGGATTCTGGAGAGTCAGCTGAGGGACCTCGAAGAGCCTGAAGACGGCCTCGTTATCGACGCCTCCCGCGACCCGGAATCCATCGCGCAGGAAATTATAAGCGCGCTCGGGCTGAAACCCTCCGGCGCGTAAAAAATTATTTTATTCTGTCGTTCCTGGCTTTGGCAGCACCGCTGAATATTTTTAGCAGCGCTTCCCTGTCGCCCTTTTCGAGCGCGGTTTCTATTTTGCCGAGAGAAGACCGGAGCTGCCTCAGCGCGGCGAGCACGTTATCCCTGTTTGCAGTCATTATGTCGACCCACATCTCCGGAGAGCTCGAAGCGACGCGCGTATAATCCCTGAGCCCGCCGCCCGCGAAATCGAGCAGCATATCCGGGTCCTCGGACGAAAGTATCGCGTCCACGAGCGCGTACGCCGCCGCGTGGGGAAGGTGGCTCACGAGCCCGAAGACCCTGTCGTGTGCGTCCGGGTCCATTTCGTAAACCTCGCTCCCCGTGAGTTTCCACAATGCCGCGGCCTTTTTCTTCAGGGCCGGGGGCGTTTTACCCGTCGGCGTGAGGATGCACCTCTTTCCACGGAAGAGGGCAGGGTCGGCGTTCCTGACGCCGGAGTTCTCGGTGCCTGCTATCGGATGCCCGCCCACGAATCCGAGGCGCTCCGGGATGAAGCCCTCTATCTCTCTCACTATTCCCGCCTTCACGCTCCCGACGTCTGTGATCAGTGCGCCGTCTTCGGCGTGCGGGACGGCTGATCTTATAGTGTCGGCTATCGTTCCTACGTATGTCGCAGCGACTATGACTTCGGCACCCGACACGGCCTCCCCGATGTCGAGCGAGCCCTCGTCGATTATCCTGTTTTTCAGCGCGTACTCTACCGAGTCCAAATCCGTATCGACTCCGCTCACGGTACGCACCTCTCCCGATTCCCTGAGCGCCTGAGCGAGGGAGCCGCCTATGAGGCCGAGCCCGATTATAGTTACCTTGCCGAATAGCATCTTCTTATTTCCCGAGCACCTTTTTAAACGCCTTTATGAATCTCTCGTTTTCTTCCGGAATCCCGACCGATACCCTGAGGTGAGTCTTGAGGCCGTATATGCCGACAGGTCTTACTATAACACCCTCTCTGAGAAGGGCGTTGTACACGGGCATCGGGTCCTGGCCCAGATTTACCAATATGAAGTTGGTCCAGCTCGGCGCGTATTCGATGCCAAGCCTTTCGAGCTCGGCCGCGAGATATGCGAGCCCCGTGTCGTTTACCTCTCTCGATTTCTCGACGTGCTCGGTGTCGTCGAGGGCTGCAATCGCCGCCGCCTGCGCCAGCGAGCTTGTATTGAAAGGGTGCCTCGATTTGTGCATGCTCGAGACCATCTCGGCCGGCCCGATGCCGTACCCGAGCCTTAGCCCGGCAAGCCCGTAGATCTTGGAAAAAGTCCTCACCGTGAGTAGAGATTTTCCAAGCCCCCGGAAGTCGAGAGAGTTCGGATAATCCGGCGTGTCCGCGTATTCGAAATAGGCCTCGTCTATGACGACGAGTATATTCTCGTCTATTTTATTCAGAAACCATTCCATTTCCTCGCCGAAGACCATCGTTCCGGTTGGGTTGTTCGGATTGGCTATGAACACCGCCTTCGTCTTCGGGGTGATGCGCGAGTATATGTCCTTAAGGTCGTGCGTGTAGCTCGGCATGGGCGAAATGACGGCCGACGCCCCCGCGAGCTTCGTCACGATCGGGTAAACGATGAAGGCGTACTCGCCCATGATGGCCTCGTCGCCGGGGGAGAGGAATGTCCTCGCGGCGACGTCGATGACGTCGTTCGAGCCGTTCCCGAATATTACGGTTTCCGGCTCTACGCCGAGGGATTTCGAGAGCTTGTGCTTAAGATAGAACGCGTCCCCGTCCGGGTAGCGGTTCAGGCCCGGGAGCGCTTCCTTAATGGCCTTGAGCGCGAGGGGCGAGGGGCCTATGGGGTTTTCGTTGGACGCTATCTTTATCGCGCCCGTTATGCCGAGCTCCCTTTCGAGCTCCTCGACCGGTTTTCCCGGAACATACGGTATCAAATCTTTTACAAACGGATTCGGCTTTATCAATTTCGGCCTCTCGGTCGTGGTTTCTGTATGCTTCCCCCGCCCGGCCTCTATGCCCGGCGTTTTTCCGCGTGAAGGCATTAATCTATCACCTGACGTGACTGCGGGCAAGGTGAGCGGAGCGCCGCAACTTCCCTCCCGCGTACTAAGCCCAAATTGAGAGTTCCACGGCGAATTGATATAATCACTACGATGGCCGCCGAAACCCCGATGTTAAAACAGTACATGGCGCTTAAGAAGGAGTACCCGGACGCGATACTCTTCTTCCGCCTCGGGGATTTTTACGAAATGTTTTACGACGACGCGAAGGTCGCGTCGAAAGTCCTCGGAATAGCGCTCACCTCACGGAACAAGAACGACAAAAACCCGGTGCCTCTTTGCGGCGTCCCTCACCACAGCTCCGAGCCCTACCTCGCAAAGCTCCTAAAGAGCGGCCACAAGGTGGCGGTCTGCGAGCAGATAGAAGACCCGAAGTCGGCGAAGGGAGTGGTTAAAAGAAAGGTCGTCCGCGTCCTCACGCCCGGCGTCATACTCGATTCCGAAAACCTCGACTCCAAGAGCAACAACTTTCTCGCGAGCGTATACGCTGGAAACGGCATATACGGCCTCGCTTATACCGACATTTCGACAGGGCTTTTCAGGGCTTCAGTTTTCGATTCGATCGAGGATCTCACGGACGAGATATTCAGGCTCGAGCCGAAGGAGATAATTCTCGAAAACGTCGACGAGGGCGAGTCGCCCGTTTCTGGAGCGGCTCTTAAAAGGTCGGGCAATCCGGTCATAACCCAACTCGACAGCTGGGCGTGGGATACAGACCGTGGCCGTGAGCTTCTGCTGGAGCACCTGTCGGCGAAAACTCTCGAACCCTACGGCCTCGAAGGCGTTCCCGAGGCCATTACCGCGGCAGGTGCGCTCCTTCAATACCTTAAGGACACGCGTCTCGAAGAGATGCCGCCCCTTAACGACCCGGAATTCTACAGGAAGACGGGCTATCTCCTGATAGATGAATCGACGAAGAGGAACCTCGAATTATTAAGGTCCAACAATAACGATTCCGGGGACTCCGGCGGCTCGCTGCTATGGGTGCTCGACGAGACGACGACGGGCATGGGCGGGAGGCTGCTCAGGCGCTGGATCAATTACCCGCTCGTCGATATAAAGGCGATAGAAAAAAGGCTCGATGCCGTGGAGGAGCTGAAGTCGCACACTTCGCTGAGGGCCTCGGTAATGGCAGAGCTAAGGGAGATTAGCGACATCGAGCGGCTCATCGGCAGGATCGCGACGTCCACCGCCCGTCCGAGGGACCTCGGGGCTCTCCGCGATTCGTCCATTCACATATCGAGTATAAAAAAACTCCTTACGGAATCGGGCATGAAGGCGGTTCGGGACATCGGCGAAGGGCTCGACGACCTCGCAGACCTTCATCGGCTTCTCGCCTCTTCACTCGCCATTGACCTGCCGCTGACATCCCGCGAGGGCGGGATGATAAAGGAGGGCGTCAACCCGGAGCTCGACGGCCTCCGGTCGATAAAACGGGACGGCAGACAGTGGATAGCCGATCTCGAAGCCAAAGAAAGAAAGGCTACCGGAATAAACTCGCTCAAGGTGAGCTACAACCGCGTTTTCGGCTATTACATAGAAGTCTCGAAGTCGAATAGTGGTTCCGTACCCGATGGCTACACCCGCCGCCAGACACTTGCAAACGCCGAGAGATACATAACGGAAGAGCTGAAGGAATACGAGGACAAGATACTCGGTGCGGAGGACAGGATAATAGCCATAGAGAGCGAGATATTCGAGGGGCTAAGGAAAAAAGTGGCGGCAGAAGCGGACAGGGTGAGAAACACCTCGGCGCTCCTCGGCGAGCTCGACTGCTACTCCGCACTCGCCGACGTCGCCGAGAGATACAACTATGTCCGCCCGCAGATGACGGACGAGCCCGTCATGGAGCTCGGGAACAGTCGCCACCCGGTCGTCGAAAGGATGGAGCTCGGCGAGAGGTTCGTGCCGAATGACATAAAGCTCGACCCCCACGAGAACCAGTTCCTTCTTATAACGGGGCCCAACATGGCGGGCAAATCGACGCTCATACGGCAGGTCGCGCTCACGGCCATAATGGCGCAGCTCGGGAGCTTCGTTCCGGCGACGCACGCCAGGGTCGGCGTTTCCGACAGGGTCTTCACACGCGTCGGGGCCTCGGACAACATCGCCAAGGGGCACTCGACGTTCATGGTCGAGATGGTGGAGACGGCCTACATACTTCGCCACGCGACGGACAGGAGCCTCGTCATCCTAGACGAGATAGGCAGGGGGACGAGCACATTCGACGGCATGAGCATAGCGTGGGCTGTCGCGGAGTATCTCCACGACAGGGGGCCGAGGACACTTTTCGCGACGCACTACCACGAGCTTACGGGCCTCGCCGTCTCCCGCCGGAGGACGAAGAATTACAACATATACGTCAAGGAAAACGGGGACAAGATAGTATTCCTCCGGAAGCTCATACCCGGCGCGGCGAGTCATAGTTATGGAATACAGGTCGCGAAGCTCGCAGGCGTCCCCGACGCAGTCATAAAAAGCGCGCAGAAGGTTTTGTCGAACCTCGAAAAATCGCAGTCCGGCATACGGACTTCCATACTCGGCGGGCAGATGCACCTCTTCACGGAGCCGGAACAGGCCGAAACGGAAGATGAGCATCCCATCCTCGAAGAGATAAAGGGCCTCGATACGAATTCGATGACTCCTCTCGACGCCCTCACAAAGCTCGCAGAGCTGAAGGGGAAGCTGGAAGGCGGGGACTGATGCGTCCAAACATCATATGACGGTTACCGACAAAAAATCACTTGGGCGGAGGGGGGAAGACCTGGCCTGCAGGGCGCTCAAGAAGGAAAGGTATAAAATCCTCGCCAAGAACTGGAGATGCAGGCAGGGTGAGATCGATATAGTAGCCGAGGACAGGGACAAGGTACTCTGCTTCGTGGAGGTCAAGGCCAGGTCCGGAACGGGCTTCGGCCTCCCGGAGGAATCCGTAACCCCGTGGAAGCAGAAGCGCCTCATTTCTATCGCATACAGCTACATCGAATCCGTGAAGCGGGCCGAGGGCGACCTCCGCTTCGACGTGGCGGCTGTCGATCTCGTGACGGGAGGAGTCAGGATTATACGTAACGCCTTTGAAGAAAAGTCGTGAAAATATCTTCGAGTATCATTCCCTAAACCCCTCTAAAAACTGATAATATTCCTCCCACACCTACCACTTTTATTTGATTTTGCCCTCTTGACAGCCGGGGATTCGTGCATATTTTATACCTAGATTTTTATCCGGAAGATTAAATTTACCAACACATAAATCAATACAGGAGGTTTTTATAAGATGGGTGTGAAACCGATTCGTGAAAAGGTGTTGATTAAGAGGGTGAAAGCGCAGGAAGCCACCAAGGGCGGGATCATTATCCCCGATTCCGCGGCCGAGAAGCCGCAGGAGGGCGAGGTGGTTGCGGTCGGAAGTGGCTGGGTTATCGGGGCCGGGCAGACGAAGCCGCTCGACGTTAAGAAAGGGGACAAGGTTCTTTTCGGGAAGTACAGCGGTACGGAGGTAAGCTTCAAGGGTGACGATTACGTCATTCTTTCCGAAAATGAAATACTCGCGGTAATCGAAAAATGAAATACTCGCGATAATCGAATAACAAAATTCTGAGGAGGTATTTTCGAAATGGCAGCAAAGGAAATAAAATTCGACAGGGCGGCGCAGGACGCGATCCTGAGGGGAGTAAACGCGCTTGCCAATGCGGTAAAGGCCACATTAGGC
>JAGVLR010000101.1 GCA_020054175.1 Candidatus Dadabacteria bacterium | reverse complement strand
GAAAAGAGCCTTCAGAACATCGCCCTCTTAAAACAGGGCCGCCTTTCCGTGGTGCCCGTCACGAAAGACGAGTACGGCGCCATACTCGAAATGAGCGGAAGTTAGCCCCCGCTTTGACAATCCCGACCCCGCGATTTAAGGTATGTCCAGATGTCCTTATCCCAACATGAAAACGAGCTTATAGACAGGATGCTGGCGGGCGACAGGGTCGCTCTCGCGCGTCTGATAACGCTCGCCGAAAGCCGTCACAGCTCTCTCCCGGCGGTGCTCAAGCGGCTCGACCAGCTCTCCGAGAGATGCTACATAATCGGCATCACGGGGCCGCCCGGCGCCGGAAAGAGCACCATCACGAACAAACTCATCGCGCACTACAGATCGCTCGGCAAAACGGTAGGAGTGCTGGCCGTCGACCCGTCGAGCCCATTCTCGGGCGGGGCGATACTCGGCGACAGAATACGAATGCACGACCATTCCATGGACGACGGCGTCTTCATAAGGAGCATCAGCACGAGGGGCACTCACGGCGGAATATCCCGGGCTTCGAGGGAGATAATAAAGCTCTTCTCGGCGTTCGGTCTCGACTATGTAATCGTCGAAACAGTAGGCGTCGGCCAGAGCGAGCTCGACGTCATACGAATAGCGGACACGGTCCTCGTCGTTCTCGTTCCCGAGGCTGGCGACGGCGTTCAAACGATGAAGGCGGGGCTCATGGAGATCGCCGACATATTCGTCGTCAACAAGTGCGACAGGGAAGGAGCGAATCTCATTACCGCCGAGATAAAGCAGATAGTCTCTCTCAAGTCCCCCGGAAAAGAATGGAAGCAGCCCGTTCTCATGACGAGCGCCGCGAGGGGTGAGGGAATAGATAAGGTCGCGGACGAGATTGAAAATCACAGGGAATTCCAGGAAAAGACGGGGCGCCTCAGGCTCAAGAGAGAAGTGCGAAGGGAAGAGGAGTTTTCCGAAATAGTAAAGGAGGCAGTCGAGGCCGCCGTCTCCGAAAAGCTCTCCCGGAAAGAGGTCAAAAAGATTTACGAAAAGGTAAAAAGCGGCGAGCTCGATCCCTACGAAGGCGCGGAGCTCGTTCTATCGAAAATCATCTAGCCTGTTCCTCCCGCGCATTTCTCCGATCGCGGCATTTCTCGCCGCGCTTTATTCCGAGCATCCGCCGGCCACTTTCGTGGTAACCTTACCGGCATGGAAGAGCTTCTGTTTTACACTCCGGCCCTTCTCGTTCTGCTTTTTGCCGCAGGCTCCGATAGCGGCGGCCCTTACGCCGAGATGCGCTGGAGCATGGTGGAAGACCAGATAATCTCCCGCGGCATAAGAGACTCCGCCGTTATAAACGCCATGCTCAAGATACCGAGGCACGAGTTCGTCCCCCAGGAGTTCAAGTCGTCGGCGTATAACGATAGTCCGATTCCCATAGGCAGTGGACAGACTATTTCTCAGCCCTACATAGTCGCCCTAATGTCCGAAATACTCAGGCCCGCTCCGGGCCGGAAGATACTCGAAGTCGGAACGGGTTCCGGCTACCAGACAGCAGTCCTTGCGGAAACAGGCTCCGAAATCTATACGATCGAAATCATCCCCGAGATCGCCGAAAGAACCCGTCATCTTCTGGAAAAGCTCGGCTATGCCGATATTCATTTCAGGATCGGCGACGGCTATGCGGGATGGGAAGAGAATGCGCCCTACGACGGCATAATAGTAACGGCGGCCCCGGGCGACGTGCCGCCCGCGCTGGTTTCACAGCTTAAAGAAGGCGGAAGAATGGTCATTCCCGTGGGCGGGGAGGAACAGGAGCTCCTGCTGATAGAAAGGTCTGAAAAGGGCGTCGCGTACAGGAAAGTCACGTCCGTCCGCTTCGTTCCCATGACAGGTAAACCCGGCTCGGAAAAGGTGTAAGCTGAAAAGCCTATATATCTAGGCTTACGATGTTCCCCTTCTGTATCTGTCTCGAGCTCTGGATTATCACTCCGGTCGACGTTTTGTCCCCGACTTCGAGCACGACTATTTTCCCTATGAGCGTACCCGGTATGACTACGTTCTCCCTCGCGTCGGGATCCCAGGCCTTTCTGGGCGAGGTGTATACGGAGAACACGTTCCCGGGTATGACGGAGTTTCTCTTTCCGACGTCCAGGTAAACGACATCGCCGCTTCCCGAAAGCTCGACATTATTCTTGTTATCCACTATGAATCCGTCGACCCTCTGGGTCCCCTTTCTCATTATGACTTCCTTGACAAAGACTTCTTCGGGTCTCACTCTCGCCCCGCGCATGATCTCCTGGTACGACTCCGTTATCACCGCAGTCGATTTGTTCTTGCCAAGAACTTCTATTATTTCCAGTTCTCCAAGCACCGCCACTTTGTATCCGATCCTGTTTCCGGATATCGGATGCGTTATGGGCTTCGACGTCCGGTATATCGTATACCTGTCCCCCGTTCCCGCGCCGTCCTTGGTGCCGACGTTCGTAAATACGATGTCCCCCGTGCCGAGGAGTATCTTTGGCGGCTCCGATGTCAGTATAGTTCCCATATGATCCCACTGGTCGGGCGATATGAATCCCTCCGACCCTCCGCGCGAATAGAAGAAAACGGGCGGCGGGGGCTCTATATCGTTGAACGTCACCTTGTGCGCCTTGGGCTCCACCTTAACGACGGGCAGAACGGGCTGCTCCGGTTTCAGCGAAATAACGTCGCCCGGGTATATGAGATTGGGGTTGTCGATGCTCGGATTTATCTCCCACAGCCTCGGCCAGAAAAGAGGGTTGCCGAAGAAATTCCCGGATATCTTCCAGAGTGAGTCCCCCGGCTTTACGACGTATATCGTCGTCCCGTCCTTTGGGGGCGGAAGGCTCCCCTGTGCGAGGGCCACACCCGTAAGCAGAAATATCGCGATTATGGTTCTGACATACATCCCGTCTATCCTCCGTATACGGCCGGCCCCGGTCTTTTCGGGCCGCATTTTCCAACTAATCTCAATTCTACACCTGTTTCCAGCGAATTAAAAGTAATTTTAAATTCTTTTAAGCTTTCATATAGACGACTTATAGACTATACTTAAGAAACCTTGTAAGGTTTAAATATAAAACTGCCCGTATAATACGATATGGACAACCAGATTTTAATTAATATTACGTTCAACGAAACCAGGGTGGCCGTAATGGAGAACGGCTCTGTGGCGGAGCTTTATCTCGAAAGAAAATCCGCACCCAGGATCGTCGGCAACATTTACAAGGGCATCGTCGGAAAGGTCGTCCCCGGCATGCAGGCCGCCTTCGTCGACATGGGCCTCGAAAAGTCGGGCTTCATATCTGTCGAAGACGTTCACGAAGATTCCCTCTACGACTTCTTCCTCGAACACGACGGCGAAACGGGCCATCACAAGAAACACAGCAGGGGCCTCATACAGGACATCCTCCGCGAAGGGCAGCATGTCCTCGTCCAGGTCCTCAAGGAATCGGTCGGCGGCAAAGGGCCGAAGCTCTCCTCGTTCATCGGAATACCCGGGAAATACACGGTCCTTTTAGGAAACGCCGACATAGTAGGCATATCCCGCAAGATAGAATCCCAGAAGGAGCGGGAGAGGCTCAACGACATCGTAAGGCGGATAAAGCCGGAAGGCATAGGGCTCATAGCGCGGACAGCCAGCATCGACGTCGCCGAGGAAGACCTCCTTCAGGATACGAAAGAGCTCTTCCGTCTCTGGATGGACATCAAGAAAAGAAGCGACGAAACCAAGATCCCGTCCCTCCTTTACGAAGAGCCGAGGCTCTACGTAAAAGCGGTCAGGGATTTCGTCTCCGGGGACATGAGCCGTGTAGTCGTCGATTCGAAAGACGTCCACGACGAAATCAACTCCTACGTGAAAAAGTATCTCCCGGATTCGGGCGTGAAAATAGAGCTCTATAAAGACCCGGAGCCTCTCTTCGCGCGCTTCGGCGTTGAGAACGAAATCAGAAAAATATTCAACAAAAAAGTGTGGCTCAAATCCGGAGGGCACATTATCATCGAAGAGGCCGAAGGCCTCACGGTCGTGGACGTCAACACCGGAAGGTTCCAAAGCGGGAAAACACAGGAAGATACGATATACAAGCTCAACCTCGAAGCGGCGACCGAAATCGTCAGACAAATCAGGCTCCGGAACCTCGTCGGCATAATCGTCGTGGACTTCATAGACATCAAGAACCGCCAGCTCCGCGACCAGATCTACGAAGCCTTCGTCGAGGCCTTAAAGCGCGACCGCGCTAGGTCGGCAGTCCTCGAAATGTCCCCCTTCGG
>JAGVLR010000176.1 GCA_020054175.1 Candidatus Dadabacteria bacterium | reverse complement strand
ATATCCGCATAATCACAGCACGATAAAATGCGACCCGCCGCCT
Source organism: Candidatus Dadabacteria bacterium (assembly GCA_020054175.1). Lineage (GTDB taxonomy): Bacteria > Desulfobacterota_D > UBA1144 > Nemesobacterales > UBA2774 > JADLGH01. The sequence goes on along the minus strand of JAGVLR010000176.1, from coordinate 9,257 downwards.
TGAGTGACCATATTTAACAAGCATCTATCTAACATACGTGCCTGCATGTTATTTTTATGAGCGGAGGTATATCGAATGAGTGGAAAACCGGATTTCGACGAAGCCAGATCGGAAGAGTTTTGCGGGAGGATGCTCGAGATTCTTAATCACGGCGCGCTGACTTCCATGATATCTATCGGACACAGGACGGGACTCTTCGACAGCATGAACGGCCTCGAGCCCTCGGAGCACGGAGCGATCGCCGGGCATGCGGGCCTTAACGAGCGCTACGTGAAGGAAAGGCTTGGGGCGATGGTCACAGGAGGGCTCGTGGAATACGATCCTGAAAGGAAAACGTATTACCTCCCCCCCGAGCATGCGGCCTGGCTCACCAGGGCGGCTTCCCCGAACAACCTCGCAGTGGCCGCGCAGTGGAACGGAATACTCGGCCCGGTCGAAGATAAAATAGTCGAGTGTTTCAGACGCGGCGGCGGGGTGCCGTACGAAGAATTCACCCGCTTTAACGAAGTGATGGCCGAAGAGAGCATGCAGACGGTTATCATCCCGCTTCTCGGCCATATACTGCCTCTCGTCCCCGGCATAAAAGACAGGCTGGAGCAGGGCATAGAGGTGCTCGACGTCGGATGCGGAAGCGGATACGCCCTCGCAGAAATGGCCAGGGCCTACCCCAACAGCAGGTTCACCGGATACGACCTTCTTCCGAGCGCAATCGAAAGAGGGAGGGCAAGAGCGAAGGAATACGGCCTCACCAACATATCGTACGAGGCGAAGGACGTCACGAAATTCGGCGACGAAAAGAGATTCGATCTCATAACGACGTTCGACGCCGTTCACGACCAGGCCGACCCGGCGAGCGTTCTGTCTCACATACACAAAGCGCTCAAGGACGACGGGTATTACCTCATGCAGGATATAAAGGGCTCGAGCCACGTCGAGCGGAATTCGGAAAACCCGCTCGCCACTTTTCTCTACACCGTATCCTGCATGCACTGCATGACGGTTTCCCTTTCCCAGGGAGGAAAGGGGCTCGGCGCGATGTGGGGCAGAGAGCTTGCGTGCGAGATGTTAAAAGAGGCGGGATTCGGCAAAGTGGAAGTCACAGAGCTTCCCCACGATCCCATCAATTATTACTACGTAATCAGCAAATAAACGTGGGATTAATTCGAGGGTGAAGGTGAAGGTGTAGGCCCGGCGGCTGTGGATTCCCTGATCGGGTTACACTCGGAATCCACCCACTTACCTTCGTTTACGCTTATGTTTCCGGACGGAGATACCATAATCACGCCGCATTTATCGATCCTGGAATCGCCCGCCGGGCTTATGGTTATTACCTCGTTATCGGCGTCGTCCAGAAAATCCCTTCTCATCCCCGTCGGAAGGAATGTGAAGCCGGCGGGATCGTCCTCGTCTCCCATATTGTCCGAGGCGGTGAAAACGAGGTCGCCCCTGAATTTTCGCGTATGTGACGATTCTATACACCAGGTCGTCGAGCCCCGGTTGCTATCTCCCCTTTCGAACATGATCGTCAGCGTCTTATCCCCTTCTTCGTAACCGGCGTAACTGGCCGGCGACGCGCAGACGGCGCAATTGTCGTCGGAATCGTTGACATTATCGCAGCCCGCGAAAACGACCCTGTACTCGACGCCGTCCCTCGCCGATTTCAGCTTACCTATCTGGAGGAGCGATGAGATGTTGTTCGTGGTTTCGTCGACCGAGCGCCTGAGGACTGACATACCCGAAAGAAACGACGAGCCCAGGGCGAGGACTATGACCATCACGGTCATAACCACGAGAAGCTCTACCATAGTGAATCCTTTCTGCGCTTCGTATCGCCTCATGCTTCACCCGCTTAGAGAATCTCCTCCCAGAAAAGTGTCTGCGTCCTCGTCGGCAGCGGCGGAAGCTCCCAGATTATAAACTGCGAGCCGCCCGCAACGGGGCCTCCTGTAAACGCAACCGACATCAGCACCGAGCCCCTTGCGCCGAACGTCAGCTGTGCGGGTGTCGGCATGCCCTCAGCCACAGTAACGCCCGCGGCGAGGCTTCTTTGTGCGTCCGATCCTTTCAGTATATCACTTTCCGTAACGCCCGGTATACGCGCGAGCGCCGCTGCCCCCGTGATGAAATCGAGCGCGAATATCCTTCCGAATCCCGTCCCTCCGCTGCAGGGATCTTCGGATTCGATCTCCGGCGCGTATGTCGTGAATATGAGAACCCTGTTTATGACGACCGGCACACCGAACCCTTTCTCTCCGAATTCTTCCTCGCCGAGGTTACTCGGGAACACGACAATAAACTCACCCTGGTCCGACTGGAAGTTGTTGCCGGATGACGAGACGAACTGATCTTCCACACCTGACTGCGCTCCGATCTCTATCACCTGTCCCGCGGAAATGAGGTAGGAAGCCGTTTTTATAGTCTGTCCCCCTGTCGCTGTTCCGCCGGCCAGAAATGCGGGTATATAGTCGTCTATGAAGTTGTAGAGCTTCCCGGATTTAAGGGCGCTGCTCGGGTCCCTCCTGTCGCCCGTGACGAATATCACATGACGCCTTCCGAGGTCGTCGAGGACGATAGTCGGCGCGAAAAAGATCGGTTCGAGATTCTCGCTCGGCACGGCGGGGCTGTTTCCCGCGTCGAAGCATTCGGCGTCTGTATTGGCGCAGAAAGCTACCTGTCCCGTCCAGGCTTCAGCGACTATGGACAGATTCCCTGAAGGGCCGCTCTCGGCGATGCTCCCGCTCACATCTATAGGCATCGAAACGTCGAACCTCCACATGCGCCCGCACGTGTCGCCGAAGTAGGCAAGATCCGTATAGCCGTCCGAGTTTATATCGACGGACGCCACCCTGCTCGGCACGTCGCAGAGCATGTCGCCTACGTTAGACATAGTCGAGCCGCCGGACGGGATCGAGTTTGTCGGATGGAACTTGAATATCTCTTTCCCGGTGCTTATGTCGACGACGACGAAAGCGTTACCGAAACTAACGCCGTCGCTCGGGTCAGTATCCGTGGGGTCGAGCCCTCCTCCTACGAACATCACCCACCTGTCCACTATTTTGGAATCGTCGTCTTCCGTAACCTTGAGCCTTATCCTGCCCATGGACGGGGTCGACCACGTGTTGCCGAAGTCCCGGTCGAAAAGTGTCCACATGTGCTTCGGATATTCGAGGGTCTCTCCGCCGCTCTTGATGTGCTCGTCCAGCGTGTCCGTAGTTCCGCAGTTCTCGCCGCAGGCCGGGTTCGTAACGTCGAGGGCGATATAAGCGCCGCCGCCGTTATGAGCGCCCGCGAGAAGCACCGTATGCCACTCCCTGCCGCAGACGTCTATATCACCGTCTGCCGTCGAGACCGACTCCGCGCACTCTTCCGGAGACTCGTCGGCGAGCGATATACCGTTCGGAGAGCCGTCTATGAAAACGTCTCCGATTATAGGTGACCCGTCGGCGAAAGACCTTTGCGTAAAATTATCGAGGACGAATGTTTTGAAATCTCCCGTCCTGTAATCCGGCGGAAGCGGGGAGCCGAATATCATTTCAGCGGGAGAGCTCGCCTGGCTCGTCGGGGTGGCGAGTGAATCAGCGAGGAACGTCGGAATAGTGACGCCGAAAAGCTCGTATCCCGTTCCTTCGTCGAAGAAGGGAAATATCTCTGTCTCCAGTGTGAACGGGTTTGTTTTTTCGTCCGGCCCTGCGCCCTCGGCGTTCGGGTCCTTGAACTCGCCGGCATGGAAAGCGTGTATGAATCCGTCGTTCGCGCCTACGTAGACGACAGCCGAGCGGTCCCGGAACTTGACGGCGAATGACTGATAACCCGCGTCGAAAAAGAGCGGCGACGGCGACCCTACGACTACCGGGTTCGAATGGAAAATATCCCCGAGCCGTACCGAGCACGCCTCGAGGCTTCCGAAGTTGCCGTCGTTGTTACGATCCTCCGGATCCGGACAGTTATACCCCATGGACGTGAACGGGTCCGCGCCGTCGGTCTGGGAGGGCGACTGACCGAGGGAAGGCTGGCCCATCGGATCCAGCACGGTAGCGATATCGGTATGACCGACAAGGAAGTCTACGATCCTGTCCCTCATGCATTCCTTGACGCATGTCCTGCAGGCATTGGTCGTAACGTCCGAGCAGCTGACCACGCCCGAAGAGCCCTGGCATTGTGTGGAGCTTCCGCCGGTGGGCACGCAGTATTCCGGTATGGGATCCGTAACGTCGGCGTTACTGATACCAAACTGTCCCGGGCCGAGCGGGTTCGCCGGATCGTCGAACAGAACCAGCGGCCCCTTGTAGAGGATCGAGTTGGCCGTGATGAGATAATCGCTGCCGCTGAAAGGCGGATCGGATACGCCGTCTTCCGGTATGAGATCGGGCGCTCTCACGGTTAATAAATTCCTGGGAGAATCGACTATATTTCTCTCTGTGAGTTTTTTGCCCGCCTCCCAGAAGAACTGCTTTGCGTTATTGTTGAGAGTGCCGTCGTCGTCGAATACCGCGAGGCCGTTTACGACCGATTCGCTTCCGAGATTGGAGCCTGCCGGGGGCTTTCTTATAACTTCCTTGCTACCGGCATTACCCGGAACATCCACGAATCCGAATAAAGCCAAACGCCCCTGCCATAGCCTTTCGGGGGTTATAGGCGTGAGTATCGACATGAATATCCTGTCCCGGAGCGCTACAGCCGTGGAAGACTGCGGAGCCGTCGGCGAAACGCCCGACGTGCTGTAGACGTTAATCGTGCCGGCGATGTCTTTAAGCGCAGCACTCAGCTCCTCTGCGCTGTCGACGAAGAAAGCGAAATTGTCGAGCCGCTTGTCCGTATCGTTGAACGGAGCTCCTGTATTGAAGAAATTGTTATCGAATATGTTTACGTTCTGAAAAGAGCACTGCCCCGATTCCCTTCTCTCGGTGGAATTATTTTTACATCCCTGTAGCTGGGCAAAGCCGGGACTCGTATCTATATACCTCGCCCGCGCAAGGTCTCTATATACTTCAAATTCCGAGCCCTGCGGAAATATATCCGGGCTGTTGATATTGACAGAGCTTATGATTTCATCCCCGTTGGGCCCGGTGTGCTGGATTATTCCCTCGGTATGGGTGCCGCCGGCAAGCGCCATGGCGTTCAGCGTCCGCCTGGCTTCGGGGTTCTTTATGCCGACACCGATGACGAAAACGAGCACCTCTTTCGGATGGCCGCGTATAACATTTCTCGAATAATGCGTTCTCAGGTTGCTGACGGCCTGTATGGAGCTTCTCCGGTTGGCGTTTGTCGTAAGGCTGCCCGAGGTCTGGCCGCTTCCCGAGGGGCCGCTGGTTTGCCCCGCGCATGTGTCTTCGCCGTCGGTAATCACGATAACGAACTGTGGCCTGCAGCTTATGGCGGGGTCTGTTTTAAGCTCATTGTTAAAAGCAAAAATCGCGTCGTTAATGATTGTGTTGCCGCCGGAAGTGGTGGATCCGCTGTTATCGTCGAACCCGAGAACCCAGGCTAGCGGTGTACCCCCGCTCGCTCGCTCCTTTCTGAAGAAGTCCCATGTATTTCTTATATTTTTTCCCGGCTCCGAGAATGGTTTGTCTAAAAGCCTGAACGTGCTCGACGACGTACATGAGCTCCACCTGCCCGCCCCGGAGTATTGAAGTGCGCGCAGTCTCACGCCGAGCTCTTCAGCATCGTCTATCGTAAGCTCGTCTATGAGCTTCGTATCTGTGCCGTTCGTTATAGGCAGCAGGCGCGGAGATCCCGTAGTTTCCTCCCTGGCGATTCTCCTCACATTCCTGAAAGGCGTATACATATAGTCGCGGCATGTTATAGAGCCGCTCACGCCGTTAAAAAGCATCGAAGGGTCGTCGCACATCTTTTCCGCGAGTGAGTCATCGGCGTCGAGAAAATCGAACAGCACGCTGTGGAGCATATCCACGCGGCTGCTTCCGAACTGCGGCGCCCCCGTACAGTTTTCCATGCCTGAATTCGAGCAGTTCTGCGTTTTGTTTTTGGTAATGGCCTGCACTGTTTGCACGCAGCTCTTGAAATTGTTGTATTCCGTCGATGTATCGCATGCCCTCGTGTTACCGGTGCCGGACGCATTGCAATGTACCGAAGCGCACTGGGCGAATCCGGCCCAGGCGTCCATTGCGGCTGCCGCCTCGGCACGCTCGTTTCCGGTGCAGTCGCTTATCGTTTCCGTCAGTGTGCCGTTATTATTTCCGCAGATCTGGTCGTAAACTGTATTTATCTGCGTATTCGTCAGGGCCGCTGATCCACCCCCCGGGGGGTTCTGTATACAATTCACGAAGTCGAGGAGCTCCTCTTGGTTGGAAACTATCCCGCTGCCCCCTCCATGCCTGGAGCCGCAAACCGAAAGACCGGCCACGTTTTCTATACAGTGGGCCGCCATCCTTCTCCCTTCTGTGCTGCCGGTGGAGTAAAGCTCTTCGCAGTCGTCTATAACGCCGCCGTCCGTATCCTCGTCCCAGTTTCCGGCCTGCGTTCCGGCCCATCCCCTCAGCATCGAGCCCGAATAGTCCGTTATAATGAGCACGTTCGGCTCGCCGCCGACGATCTGCGATATGATAATGTTGAGGTCCTCGACCTCGTTTTTCGTTACCGGCTCACCCTGGGCCCCTGTAACCAGCAATAAAAGTAAAACAAGGGTGAACGCCTTTACCCTGTGCATTATGAGCGCTGGCTTAATATTGCGTATCTTCGGCATAGTCGGTGATGCTCCTTGCGGCAGTCGATGATATCCGCTCATCCGCCGTCACTGCGAATACATCTGATTTGCATTCCCCGGTATAAAAGTTTCAAAACCCACAGCGATTTCGGTCCCGGTATTCACAGAGAGATTCGTATCGCCGGGGTCCTTGTCCATGCTGTCCTTGCCCGTCACGAGGAATGTTACAGGCACGAGGCCGGCCCCTCCCGATGCGCTCGTCGACATGCTGGTATTCTTGAGCGGCCTTTGAATCGTCTTCGTGATAGGAGGGATTTCTATGAGCTGCCCGCTGCCCTGGGCGCTGTCGAGCACCCTCGGCCCCGAGCGGCACCTGGCGCAGGAAATTGGATTGTCATCGGTACCGCAGTTCCCGAGTTCCTCGTTCAGCACGAGAAGCTCGCTCGCGCTCCCGTCGCCGAGAGTAACCGTATCCTTGTTCTGAAGAAGAAAGTAGAGCACCTCTATGCCCACGACCTCGAACCTGTTTCGCCCGAGCTGTATGCACCTTTCGGCGGCGAGAAACGCCTCCTGGCCCCGCTTGTAGTTAGACATGCCCTGGTAGTCGTTGTTCGAGTTGAAGGAAACCGTAGTGGCGATCACAGACATCACGAGCAGCATTATGAGCGCGAGTATGAGGGCGACTCCCTTCTCGTCTTTGACGGAAGGCATGCCGGCCGGGCTCGATAAAGTCTTTTCATTCATTTTTAACTTATGCCTCAATTAAAATCCTCCTCAGCCGAATTCCTCTCGCGCGTGATTTCTCAGGTATATGGTCGTCGACAGGATGCGGTACGTGAACCCTTCCTCGGGATCGTTCGTAACCGTGGATGGCGAATCCACGGTCCTTTCAGAGACGTCCCCGATAGCGGGGATCGTATGCCTTACCTGACCGCCCTGCATCGTGCGGGGCTTAACTTTCGATCTGACTACGAGGTATATCTCGACTGAACGTATGTCCTGCTCTCGCCCGAAAAGGGCGTCGTCCTGAAAATCGGGAAACGAGCCGTTAATCTGTGAAAGCGGAACGCCGACTTTAGTCATGCCCCCGTTTGCATCCTGAAGATTGAAGACGAACTGAAGGTCGACTATACCCGGCGCTTCCGGTCCTCCTGCGATGGGCTGTGCGCCGCCGCCGTTCTGATCCAGCATAAGGGACTTGTTTGCGAGATCGACGCTCAGGGTCTTCTCACCGACGAGCGTCATTTCGGAAGGCATGGAAGAGAAGGTTTGAAGAAATCCGTAATTGACTCCGTTTACAGGAACGCCGTTCACAAAATCGGATATGCCGCTGAACGTCTCGACCGGCAGATTATGCTCTACGATGTTGTCGACCGAGTCTATCGTTGCAGTTTTCATGGCGCCGTTTACCTCGGCCCTTAAAATAACGGAACACTCCGTGCACCTCTCGGGCTGGAGATTACAGTTAATGGTGTCGTCCGGGCTGCAAAGGGCCGTCCGCGAGCGGAATCCGAGAAGGACTTCAGCGTTCTCTTCGGTCTCGCCTATGACAACGTTTCCGTTGTCGGTAAACCATTGGTTGGGCAGAAGAAGAACGAGGGGGTTACTCTGCATAACGTTGATTATCCCGGGCACGGAAGGAAGGTTCCTGCCCTCCTGACCGCGCGTTATGTCCCATGTGTAAATAGTCAGGCAGTCCGGAGGAGAATCCACCGAGCCGGCGTCGGCCGTGTCTTCGGTGCATGGCTCGTCCCTGCCGCTCCCGCCGTTGAAAAACCTTATGGCGAAGCTCTTTCCCTGCCGCGCCCCGGCGTTTCTGACTTCCGACGACAGGAAATCGAGCGTCGACCTCGCCGTCTGATCCACGTCGACTGCCTCCTTCGTCATCCTGAACTGTTTCTGCTGCTGGTTGAGGGCAATAGTCATGCCCGTGATGATTATAGCGAGTATGGAGACCGAGATCATAAGCTCGACCATCGTAAATCCTCTATCGCTGTTCGTTATCCCGGGTGTCGTCATTTATGATTCCTCATGGAACGTGCGGGACGTTCACATTATTCCAGCCCGGTATGAACTGGCTCCAGTCCTCCCTGTGAGCACTGAAAACGAGGTTTTGCGCCGCGAGGGTGTCCTTTATGGCAAGGCTTTGAAACCCGGTGTCGGCGAACTGATTTTTGGTTTTGACGGCGTAGGTTACCGTGAGCGTCGTAATAGGCGGTTGACTTGTGTTATCGGTAGCCGAGTCCACCCGTTTTACGACTATGAGAGACTCGCTGTCCCCTGTTCTGCAGGTCGGCGCTTCCCGGGAGAAATTGACCTTGCCGGGATCGAAGCTGTAAGGATCAATGATGGCGCAGGATGTTATGGAAGGCTGCGCAGGGTTAGGGGTCACCCGCGCGAGCGGGTCGCAGGGGCAGGCGTCGCACATTCTCTCGGCGTTGCCCGACATACAGTGCTGAAGATGGGGCTCGGAGGAGCTGCCCGCGTTCAGGCGCCCGGCCTGCGCCTCCACGAAGGCGATGGAGTTGAGGAGATGCGCCCTCTTGACCTCCTCTATGTCGCGGTCGGCGATGAACTGTACGATGTTAGT
>JAGVLR010000268.1 GCA_020054175.1 Candidatus Dadabacteria bacterium | reverse complement strand
TTCCGAACGCTATGGAGAGAAATAACAACCTCCTGAGCAAGTAATGTAATCGCGGCATGTGCGTGAACCTCTGTTCGTTCAGTTCGGGATGCTGCCGAACTTAATTATATTGCAGAAATTGCCGGTCGCCGAGGAGTTTCTTTTATTCGAACTCGAATCCGAGTCCGCCGTCCGTAGCGGTTATCCTTACGCTCCCGCCTGAAGCCAGTTTTCCGAACAATATCTCCTGCGTCAGCTTCTGAGTGATCTCGTTGTCGATGAATCTCTGTATGGGCCTCGCCCCCAAGAGCTTGTCGTAGCCCTTCTCGGCGATAAAAGCTCTTGCCCCCGGCGTAAGCTCGACAGATACCTTCTTAACCTTGAGCCTATCCGCGAGCTGCCCTATCATCTTGTCGACTATCTTCTCGACGACTTCCCTGCTGAGCGAGCTGAAATGGAGCACGGCGTTCAGCCTGTTCCTGAACTCTGGGCTGAAGTACCTCTCTATCGCCTGAACGCTCTTATCCTCGAACTCGTCCTTCTCGAAGCCGAGGGTCCTCTGGCTGCTCTCGCGTGAGCCCGTGTTCGTCGTCAGTATCAGCACTATCTGCCTGAAGTCGACCTTTCTTCCATTCGAATCCGTAAGCGTCGCGTGGTCCATCACCTGGAGCAGCACATTATAAATATCCTCGTGCGCCTTCTCTATCTCGTCCAAGAGTAAAACGGCGTGCGGATTCTTGTGAACGGCCTCGGTGAGCTGCCCGCCCTCGTCGTATCCGACGTATCCCGGGGGCGACCCTATGAGCCTCGATACCGTGTGCTTTTCCATATACTCGCTCATGTCGAACCGTATGAACCCGATCCCGAGCGCCTCGGCGAGCTGTTTTGCAAGCTCGGTCTTTCCGACGCCGGTCGGCCCCGCGAACATGAAATTGCCGACGGGCTTGTCCGGCTCGCTGAGCCCCGAGCGCGACATCTGTATTGCCGTCACGAGCTTCTCCACCGCCTCGTCCTGACCGAATATAACCTTCTTCAGATCCGAAGCGAGCGTCATGAGTCTGTGCCTGTCGTCTACCTTAACAGTCCGGCTCGGCACCTTCGCTATCTTCGATACGAGCGCCTCTATGTCCTTCACCGTAACCTGTTTTACGCCCGTGTCGTAACTCCTGAGCTTCACAGCCGCCCCGGCCTCGTCGATGAGGTCGATAGCTTTGTCAGGGAGCCGCCTGTCGTTCATGTACTTCGCCGAAAGCTCGACGGCAGCTTTTAACGCAGGCGTCGAATACCTCACGCCGTGAAACTCTTCGTAGTGTTTCTTAAGCCCGTGGAGGATCTTCACGCATTCCTCTTCGCTCGGCTCGTAAACGTCTATCCTCTGGAACCTCCGTGCGAGCGCGTGGTCCTTCTCGAAAACGCTCCTGTACTCCTTGAGCGTCGTCGTGCCGATGCACCTTATCTCGCCGTTGGATAATGTGGGTTTGAGCATGTTCGACGCGTCGAGAGTCCCTCCGGAAACGGCGCCCGCTCCTATGACGGTATGTATTTCGTCAATGAAAAGGATCTTTTTGTCGTCCCCTTTCACGTTGTCTATGATGGACTTCAGCCTCTCCTCGAAGTCGCCCCTGTAGCGCGTCCCCGCCGTAAGCGAGCCCATGTCGAGTGCATAAATCGAGGTGTCTTCGAGCGCCTTCGGTACTTCATTCTGGGCGATTCGGAGGGCCAGTCCCTCGGCTATGGCGGTCTTCCCGACGCCGGCGTCGCCGACGAATATCGGGTTATTCTTACGCCTCCGGGCGAGTATGTGTATAGTGCGGTCTATCTCCGACTCGCGGCCTATGAGAGGGTCGAGCTTCCCGTCGCGCGCCTTTTTTACGAGGTTCGTGCAGAACTCCGAAAGCGGGTCCTTCGCCCCTTCCTGTGTCTGCGTGTCCGTCTTTGCGATGCTGGTCGATTTTTCCTGCGGGCTGTGCCCCGCGCCGCCGTGCGATATGTATCTCACGAGATCGTACCTGTTTACGCCCTGCTCGTTCAGAAGATACACGGCGTGAGACTCGTCCACCCTGAACATGGCGACGAGTATATTCCCCCCGTCTATCTGCTGCTTCTCTGCGGACTCGGCGTGCATGGCGGCGAGCCTGAGAACGTAGTGGCTCCCCGCCGAATACTGCGCCTCCGGCAAATAATCGGAATCTACCGGAGGCATGTTCTCGTCGATAAAGTCCTCGAGACTCGTTCTAAGCCGTTCGAGGTCCACACCGCATCCCGTAAGAACCTCGGCGGCGTCGGTGTCGTATGTCAGCTCCAGCAGTATGTGCTCGAGCGTGATGAATTCGTGCCGCCTCTCTTTGGCCTGCTCGTAAGACCTTTTAAGCGTTTCCTGAAGCTCCCTAGAAAGTGTCATTAATATTCGCCTCCCCCTTCCACTTCCAGTATGCATTTGAGCGGATGCTCGTACTCCTTCGCCAGCTTATCCACCTGCGCAATCTTGGTGGTAGCCACGTCATAAGTATAAACGCCCACCGTGCTCCTGCCTGCTGTGTGCGCTTCGAGCATTATTCTCGTCGATTCTTCCTGGCCCTTGTAGAAAATCCTCATGAGCACCCACACCACGAATTCCCTCGGCGTGTAGTCGTCGTTGAGGAGCACTATCATGTACATGTCGGGCCGCTTGAGCCTGGCCCGCCTTTCTGTAAGAAGCTCCCCGTCGCGGTCGCTCCGTTTGATATTCCTTTCAGCCATGTTTTCTATCTCTCGGCGTCGCGTCTTTCAATTCTGCCACGTCTCGCGCACCGTAACCGCCTTTTGAAAAATTTAATCATCCCGCCCTCGTTTTTCTACTCCTCGTGTAAATATTTGAGCGGCGACTGCCGATTGTACTGCTCGATAAGGCCCTCCGTATACCCGCGCTCATGGTCGAGGTAGCTGCTGATTGCGCGCCCGGCGGCCTCGTTTAGAATCAGGTGCGAGCTGTACGTGGGAACTGCCCCGAAGCCCCTCAGGAATTTATGCTCGCCTTGAGCACCGGCCTCGAAAATGTCGATCCCTTTATTTATAGAATAATCTATCAAACTGTAGAAACAACACTCGAAATGGAGGTTGCTCCAGGATTCGACAGAGCCCCAGTAACGGCCGAAAAGCCTGTTGTTCTTAACCACGTTGAAGCTTCCCCCCACCCACTTTCCACCGCCTCTCGCCATCACCAGAACGAGGCGGTGCCTGCACTTCTCAAGCATTAGATCGAAAAATTCCCTGTTGAGATACGCGCTCCCCCATTTTCTCGAGTGCGTGTCCATGTAGAAGTCCCATACGGCGTCTATATGCTCTTCCTTTATGTCGTCCTTTTCTACGATCCTTATTTCGAGCCCCGATCCTTCAAGGGATATTCTCTCCTTCTTTATCTGTTTTCTCCTCCCCGAGCGGAGGTCCGAGAGAAAGTCCTCGAAGTTTCCATAGTTCCTGTTTTTCCAGTGGTATTGATGTGTAAGGCGCGTAAGGAACCCGAGCCGCTCCAGGAGCGAGCACTCTCTTTCCGTCAGAAAGAGCACGTGCACAGACGAACATTGTTCCCTCACCGCAAGCTCCACGAGCCCCCTCGCCAGAATCCCGGCGCACTCCTCGAACGGGTATCCGGGATGAACGGATATGCGCGTGCCCGTAGCCGGGGTAAAGGGAATCGCGGCGACGAGCTTGGGATAGTATCTGAGGCGCGCGTTCTCGAAAGCCCTCACCCACTCCCAGTCGAATATGTACTCGCCGTAGGAATCGAACCTTATGTAAGCGACTATCGCGCCGGCCATGGCGCTCCCGTCTCTCAACACCAGATACCTCGGCATCCAGGTGGTATGCGGCCCGACGCACCCCGAAATCTCCATCGATTCCAGAAACTCATATTCGAGGAACGGATTCTCCCTGTCGATGAGCGCGTTATACTCCTCCCTGTCGAGGGCCGCGATGGAATCGTATACCGAAAGCGTGTACTCTCTGTCCATACTTTTATCCACTTGGCTCACGGGGTTATTTCCCGAATAAAATTAGTATAGCACCTGCTGCGGGAGGCGCTCGGAAATATAGCCCGGCGAGACGTTCCCGCGTCTCATGCGCTTATTGACAAGGGAAGACCGAAGGTGGGATAATGGTAAGCATCCGCGTTAAAAGTTCCTTCTCGAGGCTGAAGATGTGTAGACACGTAGCAGCGCCGCTTGTTCTCGCGCTTTTTCTGGCGCTCTCGGGTTTATCCATCCCCGGTTTAGACCCAGCCCAGCACCATGCATTCGCGCAAACCGCCTCGGGCAGGGCCGACGTCTTCTTCAAGCTTAACGAATTCGCGTTCGGCCCCGGCGAAGAAAACGCCTTGAAAGAGATAGCTTCAAATCTCAAGAATAATCCCGGAACCATAATCGTCATCGAAGGCTACTCCGACGTCACCGGCGACGACGAGTACAACCTCAACCTCTCCCGGCGGCGCGCCGAGGCCGTAAGGCGATTCTACATGGCAGAGGGCATCGAGCCGGGAAGAATTACGGTAAGCGGCAAAGGCAAAACGGACAGGTTCGCGTCGGGCGGCGACGAAACCTCTCTAAGACTAAACAGGAGGGTGACTATAACTATCGAGTCCGGCTCCGCACAGCAATCGGCCTCCGCTCCTGCACCCGCAGCGGCTCCTGAGCGTGCGCCAGAGCCCGAGCCGGAATCCACCCCCAGCGAAGAGATAATAGACGCAATAACTGTAGAAGAGACTGAGACCGTCTCCGAGCCTTCTCCTGTCCCCGTTCCCGAATCTCCTTCTGAAACCGTCTCCGAGCCAGGTGTCATAAACCCGGCGGTTTCCGAAATCATAGGAAAAAACATGCGGCGTCTGGCGGCCGGCAGAATAGTGTTCGACATCCCTAAAGAAATGAGCGTCGGGGAGTCTTATCCCATAGAGGCCGCCGTTACCCATAAATTCCTGAAAGACCTCTCGCAGAGCGTCGGCGCAGCGGGCGGCGAGAACGGGAACCTCAGGCTCGGCGACAACATCACGCTTCACCTTAAAGGAAACGGTTTCGATATCTCTCCCGTCACAGATTCCACGATCGGAACGGGGCAGGAATTCCCCATCGACGACTCCGAAGACACGAAGATATTAGAGGAAGACGGCACCGCAAGCTGGGAATGGAACGTGAAACCCGAAAAGAGCGGATTTCAGACCCTCCTCCTCACCGTCGAGGTAGCGGTGGAAGACGAGCACTTCACTGAAGTCCTTACCGAGTACCCGGTTTTCGAAAAAGTCATTCAGGTAAAATCCAGCTTCTTTCACTCGCTCTCCAAAAGCTATCTGCTGATGGCTGTCACAATCGTAATAGCAGTCGCCGTCGTGGGCTGGATATTGATAAAGAAGCTGAGGCTCGGCTGACGCGCGGGAGGCGGAGTGATGAAATGGCTCCGGAGTATGCTGGGTGGTGAAAAGGATGGCATAGGCGGCATAGACCACGTAGCCATAGTAGTCAACGACATGGACAGGGCACTCGGATTTTATTCCGGCATACTCGGGCTCGAAATTATCAGGGACGGCCGCCCCGACGGCGGCGACAAGAAAACCTTTCTCGGGAATAAGAACGGCGTATTTCTGGCGGTGACTGAGGATAAAAACCGCGCCGCCGGAGGGCCCGTAAATCACATCGCATTCAGGGTGAGCGACGTCGAGTCCCTGGGCCGGAGGTTAAAAAGCGCCGGAATAACCTTCACCGAAGAGAAAATCGGCCCTGACGGGAAGACTACCGCATATCACTTTCTCGACCCCGACGGCCTTGAGCTAGAAATATGCGCGGCTGCGCCCAATAAAGTGCCCCAGTACTAAAAATTCCCGGATTTCTTTGCCAAAAGGTTTTGCAGTATATACTTAAGCCATGTAAAATCATTGTTAATCTCTCTGTAACAAACTGAATTAATGTCAATTTTGAAAAGAAAGAAAAAGCTCGACAGTAGAAACGCCGAAATAGAGAGTTATGCGCTGCCCATAAGATTCGGGCCCGAAATGCGTGTTCTCATAATCGGCGGCGGCATCGCGGGGCTCACACTCGCCGGACTCCTCCAGCAGAGGGGGTTTAAGCCGCGTGTCGTCGAACGGATTCCGGAGTATGGCAAGGTCGGCTACATCATAGTCCTCTGGCCGTCCGGGAGCCGCGTTCTGAAGGGCCTCGGCCTTTACAGAGACCTTATCGAAACGGGCCTTCCTTTTTCAACTTACAACGTATGGGACGAAAAGGGCGAGATGCTGAAGTCCTACTCCGTCGACGAGGTATCGGAAAAATACGGGCCGATGATAAGCATATACAGGTCCGAGCTTATAAGCATTCTTAGGAAAAACATAAATCCCGAGAACATAACGATGGGCTTATCCGTCGAGAAGATTCATCAAACGCCGGATGAAGCCATAGTCACGTTCAGCGACGGTACGCGGGAGTCCTTCGACCTCGTCGTAGGCTGCGACGGCGTCCGATCAAGAACCAGGAACCTCGTATTCGGCGACGTCCCCCTTTCCTATAGCGGGATGACGGGCTGGAGCTTCTGGCTTAAGTCCGGGATCGCGAAATCGGCCCATATAGCCGAGTACTGGGGCACAGGGAAGTTCCTCGGGATCTGGCCGACGAGAAACAGGCTGTCCGTGTTCACGAGCATAAGAAGCCCCAAGGGCACGCCCGACCCTGTCGAAAACCGGCTCGACCGCATAAGGGAGCATTTCAGCGATTTCGGCGGCGTCGTCCCCGAAATCCTCGCGAACCTCGAAGACCCGACGGAAATTTTCCACGACGAGTACTGCGATCTTCGCATGGACGAATGGCACAAGGGCCGCGTCGTCCTCGTCGGCGACTCCGCCCACGCCGTGCTTCCCACAGCCGGAGGCGGCGTAGCGATGGCCATAGAGTCCGCCGCGGTGCTCGCGGACGAGCTCACGAGGGCGGATTCGAAATACATTTCACAGTCGCTCGAAGCCTACGTTTCCAGGCGCCGTCCCCGCGTGAACAAGGTGCAGGACCAGTCCCGGATGATGGGCAAGGTCGCCTTCGCCGACAGCCGTGCAGTATCCGTCCTCAGAAATTTCGTAATGCGTTTTTACTCCAGCCGCCTCCATCTCAAATACTGGGACGATCTCCTCAAGGAACCCATATAGTAAAGCGCCGGGATTTTCTCCACCTCTTCCCCCGCTGCCGACGCTCTATCGAAACGCGGAAAATCAATTCATCAGTTATAATTTCTAATGGCATTCAGAGTCTAATGAGTATACTTTTAATCCATACGCGGAGCCGGCACGAAGGCGCGTCTTCCACGAATAACACGGGCGGCGCGGGTGTACTCCTGACTATTTTCAACAATCGAATATGAAAACCGGAGGTATTCAGGCCATGTCCAGGCTGGCAAGAATATTCGTTTTATCCCTCGTCTTCTCTTTAATCTGCATGGGCCAGGCGATGCATGCCGGCGCGCAGGAGATGGGGTTCAATTCACTCTCCCCGCTCGTCAAGAAGCTGAGTCCTTCCGTAGTCAACATCAGCACCACGAACGTCTCAAAGGGTAGAACCTTTTCCTACGAATCTCCGTTCAAGGGCCGCGAGAATGATCCCTTCAACGAATTTTTCGATAAATTCTTCGGCGATCAGCCTGAAAGGGAGTTCAGGGGAAGGGGGCTCGGCTCGGGATTCATATTCAGCGAGGACGGATATATAATCACCAACAATCACGTCGTCGAAAAGGCCACAGACATAAAAGTGATTCTCCAGAACGGCGACATCTACAGCGCGGAAGTCATAGGGACCGATCCTAAAACGGACCTTGCTCTCCTGAAGATAGAACCCAAGGAGAAACTCCCGGCGGTTAAGTTCGGCAATTCCAGCAATCTCGAAATAGGCGACTGGGTGCTCGCGATAGGTAACCCCTTCGGGCTCGGGCATACGGTCACAGCGGGAATAATCAGCGCCAAGGGCAGGTCCCTCGGCCTGGGCTCTTACGACGATTTCATACAGACGGACGCCGCGATTAACCCCGGCAACAGCGGAGGCCCTCTCTTTAATTTCAGCGGTGAGGTCATAGGAGTAAACACTGCGATTATCGCCGGCGGACAAGGCATCGGCTTCGCTATACCCGTCAACATGGCCAAGGACGTCATCGCCCAGCTGAGGAGCACCGGGAAGGTTGTCAGGGGCTGGATAGGCGTCTACGTTCAGGAAGTCACCCCCGAGATAGCCGAAAGCATAAATTTAAAAGAGCCCAAAGGAGCGCTCGTCGCGGACGTCGCCCCGGACGGCCCGGCAGATAAGGCCGGGCTTAAGAGAGGGGACGTCATCGTGGAGTTCAACGGCAGCAGCATACAAAACATGCCCGAGCTACCGAAGTCCGTCGCGGCGAACCGCCCCGGAACCAAGTCGGAAATGAAGGTAATCAGGAACGGCGAGGTGAAAACCCTCAATATAGAGCTCGGTCAGCTTCCGGAAGAAGTCGCCCAGGAGTCGAGAAGGGTCGGGGGTAAGGCCGTCGAGCAGGACCTCGGGCTTGTCGTTCAGGAGATAACCCCCGAGGTGCAGAGCACATTCGGCACCGGAAGGTCCGAGGGCGTCGTGATTACGAATGTTCAGCCAGGAAGCGTCGCGGCCAATTCCGGACTTGCACCGGGCGACGTGATCCTCGAAATAAACAAGAAGAAAATCTCTAACCTCGACGGCTACGGCAAGTCCATGGATTCCGCCAAGCCGGGTCAGAATATCCTCTTCCTCGTTCAGCGGGGCTCGAACACTATATACGTGGCCTTAAAGCCGGAGGGGAAGAATGACAAGGGCTGAGAAGCTAAAGGAGCTCGGGATAGAGATACCCGACGTCACAGCCCCGCTCGGCTCGTATAAGCCTGCATGCGTCACGGGCAGCCTTCTCTTCGTATCCGGCCAGCTCCCGCTCTCCGGCGGGAGGCTCGTATTCGAAGGTAAAGTCGGAGCCGACGTCTCCCCGGAAGACGCCGCCCTGGCTGCCAGGCAGTCGGCGATAAACGTCCTCGCCGTAATGAAAAAGGAGCTCGGCACCCTCGACAACGTTAAGAAAATAGTAAAGGTTACGGGCTACGTCGCGTCCGCCCCGGGCTTTACGGGCCAGGCGGGCGTTTTAAACGGCGCGTCCAATCTATTCTTCGACGTATTCGGCGAGGAGGGCCGTCACGCGCGCGCGGCAGTCGGCGTCGCGGAGCTGCCCTTAAACGCCCCTGTAGAAGTGGAGATCGTGGCCGAGATATTATGACCGTAGGGCACGGGGATAAGTTCCGGTAAACTAATTCTTCCCATGCCCCGGCTGACAGTCTGCCTTTATACCGATCACCCGTCGGAATCGCTGGATATCAAAGCGGTCGCTGCCTCTCTTGAGGAGTACGGCGTCCGCACGGAAAACTGCGGGAACCTCTTCGAGTACCTGGGTGTTAATCACGAAGCCCTTTATGAAGCCGCCGCACGGCTCGCTTCGGCCCGTGTCCCCGACATCGAATCGCCCCTCGACGAAATTCATCCTCCCGTCCCGCATGAAGCTGATTTTGAAATGAAGCTGATTACAGGGGAAGAGAAGGGAAGGGGGGCTCTTTACGACGGGCTCTGGGTCCAGAGAGTCCTTAGGAAACTCATCTCCGATTCGCTGCCGGAAGAATCAGGTAGTGATTTTCTACACATTATATTCACCGGCCGGCTCGTCGGAACGTTCGAAGCCCGGCGCTATCACGCCCGCGTCGTACTTCTCGGGAGCCCGGCAATAATCTCGACTTCCGGGCTCGTTGAAGCCCCCGCGCGGCCGCGCGAATACTACTTCATAAAGGGCGGGCTCATAAGGAGCGGAAGGGACACGCGTGAGCTCGACGAGATGTACAGGGGAAAGTTCATCGAGTACGACGACCCGAAGACAACGTCCGCAATTTCTTCCTATGCCCTCCAGGCGCTCTTTTACGAACTGTCCGGCGATGCTTTCTGTGAAAATCCGGAATGCTGCCTCTTCAATTCTCACTGGCAGGAAGACGTCCTCAGGGTTCAGTACGAAGGAAAGCCCTGCGCCAGATGCCTTGAAATTCTGAGATAATACATAGGGAATAAAACGGAAGGAAAAAGAAAGGGGGAAGGCCGCCGGCCTTCCCCCGTGATTGATTTCGGATTAAATCAGGCCCTTGCCTGTTCCTGCTTTTCGAGAATGTCTATTGCTACCTTGGCGGCCTTTTTGCCGGAAAGGAGCATACCGCCGAAGGTCGGCCCCATCCTCGGAAGCCCGTATACGCTGTTTACGGACATACCGCAGGCTATAAGCCCGGGATGAAC
>JAGVLR010000091.1 GCA_020054175.1 Candidatus Dadabacteria bacterium | reverse complement strand
GTAGGGCCGGGGCGCGGAAGCGCGGCTGGAAGTCTCGTCGCATACGTCCTCGGTATAACCGAAGTCGACCCGATTCCTTATAACCTCATTTTCGAAAGGTTCCTCAACCCAGAGCGCATCAGCATGCCCGATATAGACATAGACTTCTGCGCCGAGGGGCGGGACGAAGTCATAAGATACGTCACACAAAAATACGGCGAGGACAAAGTCGCCCAGATAGGGACCTTCGGAACCATGTCGGCAAAGGCCGTCGTGAAGGACGTCGGCAGGGTGCTCGGCATTCCTTATGCGGACGTAGACAAGGTAACGAAGCTGATACCGAGCTTCAGGGGTAAGGTCTTCAGCATAGAAAAGGCGCTCGAAAGCGTACCGGAGCTGAGAAAACTGATTGAGGGTTCCCCTCCCCTCCAGGAGCTTATAGAGCTCGCAAAGCCTCTCGAAAATATGGTGAGGCACTCGTCTACTCACGCCGCCGGAATCGTGATATCTAACGAGCCGCTCGCCGACCACATACCGCTTTACAAAGGCTCCAACGACGAAATAGTAACCCAGTTCGACATGAACACCGTCGAAGAGCTCGGATTCGTGAAGTTCGATTTTCTCGGGCTCAAAACCCTTACCGTAATAGACAAGGCGCTTAAGCTGATAAGAGAAAATTACGGCGACGGCGGCAACTTCGACATCAAGAAAATCCCGCTTAACGACCAGGCGGTTTACAGCCTTCTCGCCAGCGGAAAGACGCGCGGCATATTCCAGATAGAATCCTCCGGCATGAAAGAGCTTTTAACAAAGCTCCAGCCGACTGACTTCGAGGACATCATTGCAGTCCTCGCGCTCTACAGGCCGGGCCCTCTAGACAGCGGCATGGTCGATGAGTACATAGACAGGAAACACGGCAGGAAAAAGACGCAGTTTCCACTCCCGGAACTGAAGGATGTTCTCAAGGACACGTACGGGCTCTTCGTCTACCAGGAACAGATTATGAAGACGGCGAGCGCCGTCGCCAGCTATAGCCTCGGCGAAGCGGACCTTCTCCGCCGCGCTATGGGTAAAAAGAAACCCGAAGAGATGAAAGCTCAGCGGGAAAGATTTCTCCAGGGCGCGAAGGAAAAGGAAATAAAGGACAAGAAGGCGGAGGAGATATTCGACGCTATGGAGAAGTTCGCCGAATACTCCTTCAACAAAAGCCACAGCACGGCCTACGCACTCATTACTTACCAGACGGCGTATCTCAAGACGCACTACCCGGCAGAGTTTATGGCCGCGCTGATGTCCGTCGAGTCGGGAAACACGGACAAGGTCATATCCAGCATCACGGAATGCAAGCAGATGGGTATCCCCGTCCTCGCGCCCGACGTGAACGTCAGCCTCGACGGTTTCACGGCGTCGAACGGCAGCATACGATTCGGGCTCGCCGCTATAAAGAACGTCGGCGAAGGGACGGTGGAATCTATAATCAGCGCCCGGCGCGAGAAAGGAAAATTCTCGTCCATTTTCGAGTTCTGCGAGCACGTCGAAGCGCGAAGGCTCAACAGGAGAACCTTCGAGAGCCTCGTGAAAAGCGGCGCGTTCGATTCGCTTGGCGTAAACAGGGCGAGCCTTACAGAGTCTCTCGACATGCTGATAAGCTACACGTCCATAAGGCAAAAAAGCTCCGTCGATGGACAGCACAGCCTTTTCGCTCTAAACGACGCGATTTCTCTCCCGAAACTCGCAGAAGCCGAGGAATGGGCGGAGAAGGAGCTTTTGAAAAACGAGATGGATATGCTGGGCTTTTACGTTACGAGCCATCCGCTGACAAAATATCTCTCCGAGCTTGGAAGGGCGGCAATCATCGATACCGAATCGCTGCTCGAAATAAAGGAAAAGCAGGAAGTCACGATAGCCGGCGTCGTACGTACGCTTACAGTCAAGCACACGAAGAGCGGCTCGGGAATTTTCGGGAACCTCATTATCGAAGACCTGAACGGGTCCGTCGAGGTCTTCATATTCAACGACCTTCTCCGAAAGTCACTCGACCTCCTCGAAGACAAGATAGAGCCGATAATCATTAAAGGTGTTCTCGAGCCGGGCGAAGACAGGGTGAAAATCAGGGCGCTCGAGATCATGCCTATAAAGGGAATGAGAAGCGGTTCCACGGTTCACATAAGCTTGGGGAACGGCTCGCTCAGGAAGGAAAACTTTGTCCGTCTGAAGGAGATATTCAATTCCTATCCGGGGCAGGCGGTCGTGCACGTTCACCTCGAAACAGACCACGGGGAGGCGGTCATAGAGGTGGAGGATAACAGGGTCGATATCGAGGATAATTTTATATACGAAGTCGAATCGCTTCTCGGTAAGAACTGCCTCAGGCTTTCCTAGTCCTCGCCGCGCGCGGAATCTATAATTTCCTTGAGCTTATCCGGGTCGCTCGTCACGACGAAAACCTCCTGTACCGATGTGCCGCTCCTGGCAATAAGTTTCGCGCCGCTCACCGTGTTGTATCTGTACCTGACTTCGAGATTCTCTCCGGTTTTTTTGCCTACTTTAATCTCCCCGGGGATTATCGATTCTATAAAATCGAGCGGCGAGAGCCTGTCTTCGAGAAAGCCTCTAAGACCCTTGATTATGCTGTGCTGACGCTTGATTTTGTTCTTCCTGTGCTTCATATGCCTTGAGCGTATGTGAGGTTTGGGTTAAATATACAATTATATTGGGCGCTTTCCTAACCAGTAAATAATCCGCATAATGCGCCGGGAATATGCCTGCGAGCAGTCTCTTATGAAAAGAATAACGGAACTCGATTTCGACAACACATACAGCAGGCTTCCCGGGGATTTTTACGACGACGCCCGTCCGACGCCGCTAGAGAATCCACGTCTCGTTTGTTTTAATCCCGATGCGGCCGCGCTCATAGACCTCAACCCGGAGGAAGCAAATAATCCGGAGCTGGCGCTGTACCTCTCCGGCGGAATAACGATACCCGGCTCGCATCCTCTAGCCATGTATTACACCGGGCACCAGTTCGGCGTCTATAATCCCGACATCGGCGACGGGAGGGCGATACTCCTGGGCGAGGTCAGAAACGAGCACGACGGGAAATGGGACCTTCATCTGAAGGGCGCGGGGAGGACGAAGTACGCGCGCGTATTCGACGGAAGGGCGGTGCTGAGGTCCGTCATCAGGGAATATCTCTGCGGAGAGGTAATGCACGGACTCGGTATACCGACGACGCGGGCGCTCTCCATAGTCGGGAGCGACGAGAAGGTCGAGCGCGAGACGACGGAGAGGGGGGCGATGCTCCTCCGTATTGCGGAGACGCACGTCCGCTTCGGCTCCTTCGAGGGGTTTCACTACACGGGCCGGGAGGACTACGTAAAGCTCCTGGCCGATTACGTGATAGAAAACAACTTTCCACATCTCAAGGACGGTAACGATAAATATGCCTCGTTTTTGTCCGAGGTCGTGGACAAAACCGCAAAACTGCTAGCGCTCTGGCAGGCCTATGGGTTCGCGCACGGCGTCATGAATACGGACAACATGTCGATCATCGGGCTGACACTGGATTACGGGCCGTTCGGATTCCTCGAAGAGTATAGCCCGGAGTACATACCCAACCACTCGGACCACTTCGGCAGATATTCCTTCGGCAATCAGCCCGCTATCGCATTCTGGAATCTTCAGATGCTGGCGACAGCGCTCGGGAGCCTTGTTCCAAGGGAGCTTTCACAGGAGGTTGTCTTCGGGTTCAGGGGACTCTACGGAAAATACTATCTCGGGATCATGAGACAGAAGCTCGGTCTTGTAAAGGAGGACGACGGCGATCCGATGTTGATAAAAGGGTTTCTCGCTATATTGGAAGAAACTAAAGCTGACTATACGAATTTCATGAGGGGGCTCGGGGATTTCCCGGCTGAGGCGGAGGGTGAAAAAGTAAATACAGTCGAAGAGTACCCGGCGTTTAAAGAATGGGCCGCAGTATACGGGAGAAGGCTCATATCAGAGGGGAGCGTCGATGCGGAGCGGAAAGTGGCGATGAGCTCCGTAAACCCGAAATATGTTCTACGAAATTATCTCGCCGAAAGGGCTATAAGAAAGGCAGAGGATGAGGGCGATTATTCGGAGATCGAAAGGCTGCGGGTCCTTCTTAAAAATCCCTTTTCAGAGCAGCCCGGTTTCGACGAGTATTCAAAGCCGACACCACCCTCCGAGCGCGGGCTCGTGATAAGCTGCTCGTCGTGAAACTCTAGCGGCCACCTGATGCGGTGGACGGAGTTCTCTATTTTCCTTCCAGGTAGGCGGCTATAATCTTCTTCACACCATGACCAAGGAACGAAACTGTTACTTTCGCAGTGTCTCCTTCGCCCTCGACTTTCGTTATGGTTCCAGTCCCGAAAGATGGGTGGTGGATCTTCTGCCCCGGCTTATAGCGGGAGTTTCCCGATTTCGGCGGCGGAGGCGCGGCGCTCGAAACGGTCACCTTACGCTTCTCCATGACTTTGCTTCTCGGGGCGAAGCTGCGGGCGCTATTCCTCAAAAGACCGCTGTAATAATTCTTT